>NZ_LNDC01000223.1 GCF_001870905.1 Geitlerinema sp. PCC 9228 | reverse complement strand
GATGCCATCAACTCGGGAGACAACTCCCTATTCCTCACCATCGGTCCGGGAGACTTCCTGGTCCACCACGCCATTGCCCTGGGCTTGCACACCACCACCTTGGTGCTGGTTAAAGGCGCTTTGGATGCCCGTGGTTCCAAGCTGATGCCCGATAAAAAAGACTTCGGCTACAGCTTCCCCTGCGACGGTCCCGGCCGTGGCGGTACCTGCGACATCAGCGCCTGGGATGCGTTCTACCTAGCCATGTTCTGGATGCTCAACACCATTGCCTGGGTGACCTTCTACTGGCATTGGAAGCATCTGGCTATCTGGCAGGGCAACGTGGCCCAATTCAACGAATCCAGTAACTACCTGATGGGCTGGCTGCGGGATTACCTGTGGCTCAACTCCTCCCAGTTGATTAACGGCTACAACGCCTTTGGCACCAACAACCTGTCGGTCTGGGCTTGGATGTTCCTGTTCGGACACTTGGTCTGGGCAACCGGGTTCATGTTCCTCATCAGCTGGCGTGGATACTGGCAAGAGCTCATCGAAACCCTGGTATGGGCCCACGAACGTACCCCGCTAGCCAACTTGGTTCGCTGGAAAGACAAGCCGGTGGCGATGTCCATCGTGCAAGGACGTTTGGTAGGTCTGGCACACTTTACGGTGGGATACATTCTCACCTATGCCGCCTTCCTCATCGCCAGTACGGCTAGCAAGTTTGGTTA
>NZ_LNDC01000222.1 GCF_001870905.1 Geitlerinema sp. PCC 9228 | reverse complement strand
CGGGGATGGACTAGCATAGCTAATCCATCTAGGCACACCCGATGAAGCGAGAATCTCACGAATTCTATTCGTGAGAGTGTCAATCAGAAAATCCCAGATTGCTGCAAGGTGAGGAAGAACTGTACCCCCAACAAGAAGATCGGGAAGTGGAGAAATAGACGGTGGAATTATCTTGTTCAGATGCATTTTTCGTCCCATTAAGGTACTACTGCCCCAACTTTCCTGGTTACTAACCAAGCTCGATCCTTTCAGATTCGGCCAGCATGGAAGCGTCTACCAGCAATATTGATTTGGGCGTTCGCACACATCAACTTGCGGTTAGACTCAGATGGAAATTGCTGTGGTAAGGGCAACCCGCGACGAGAGAACGGCTTGCTACCCATAATTTGCAGACAAAATACGCAAAATTGCTGAAAAAATACGTCAAAAGGCTGTCTTTTCCCACAACCATCTCATGTATCCTGGGAAAGTATAAAACCCAGGGGGGCATTTTGGTTACTAACGAAACACTTACAATATCTATACAGAGGGGAAAACGAGCACTACAACGCAAGCACTACCAAGAAGCGATCGCGGTTTTTCTCCAAGTTCAGAAAACCAGTCATTCCACCAAAGAACGCTTGCAAGCAAAAAG
>NZ_LNDC01000221.1 GCF_001870905.1 Geitlerinema sp. PCC 9228 | reverse complement strand
TAAGCATAGAAAAACTCAGGATTGAGTTGTAGAGCTTTCTGGTATTTCTCTATAGCTTCTTCTAGCTTTTCTTGATCCCATAGGACAGTGCCCCAACCGTTATAAGCATAAACAAGATTGGGATTGCTTTGGAGAGCTTTCTGGTATTTCTCTATAGCTTCTTCTAGCTTTCCTTGTTGTCTTAGTACGTGCCCCCAATTACTATAAGCATGGGCAAAGTTGGAATCAACTTGGAGAGCTTGGCGATAGTTTTCGATCGCTTCTTCTAATTTACCTTGTCTTCTTAGCACATTACCCAAACCATTGTAAGCAGGAGCATACTTGGAATTGGTTTGAATGGCTTGTTCATAGCTTCTTAGGGCTTCCTCTAATTTTTTTTGTTCCAATAAAACATCACCTAATTGACTGTAAGTCCAAGCATCATCTGGATCGGATTGAATGGCTTGACGATAATTCTGGACAGCTTCCTGTAACTTTCCTTGTTGCTGTAAAGCATAGCCCAGATT
>NZ_LNDC01000220.1 GCF_001870905.1 Geitlerinema sp. PCC 9228 | reverse complement strand
GCGTTGACAGGCAATTTTCGGGATTTGAGCCCATCTTGGCGTTCTCTCAGCCCATCATTGCCAACTTGCCGACAGATTTCCCACCACGACTCTACCTTTGAGCCTGGCGGCATGTCGGCTTGAGGGGAGAATTCGTAGCTGAGAGGCAACATGATGTACGAAAATAGATTAAAAAATTTTCGCCTGCTTTTTTAGATTGTAGACCTCAATTTGATTTTAACGGCGGCGACCGCCGCACGGGTCGCTTTTTATCTTTGCGCGTAAAAAGTCAGGGCTTTCAAGCTCCCGATTCATGCGGTAAAGTCTCGTTCTATATAGTGTGGGCGCAGTTGCAATTTCCCATGCCTGGTAGGCACGATACGTTGAATAGGTCGGGAGCTTGATAGCCCTGCTGCTTTAGCGCGGGGTGGAAAAGCGACTCGTGCGGCTTTAGCCGCCGTCAGCTTCCTTAATCCTGTCTATCCAATCTTCGATTAGTTGAGTCATCGTTTTGCGCTTCTGCTTGGCAACCCGTCTCAGTTTCTCAAGTCGTCCTGCCTCAATCCTGACACTTAATCTTAATTTCATGGGACTGGCTACCCACTGGCTACCTCAATAGGCTATTATAATAGCATGAAGACGCTCAAGTTCAAGCTGTACAACCACAAGCGAAATCGTCACCTGAAGTGCATCGTTAATGCCTCGGGAACGATTTACAACCACTGTATTGCGTTGCATCGTCGGTACTATCGGATGTGGGGCAAACACTTGAACTGCTCCAAGCTCCAGAAGCATATTGCTAAGCTCAGAAAACGTAATCCTTCCTGGAAAACCGTTGACGCTCAAGCAGTGCAAGACATCTGTCAGCGTATCGAA
>NZ_LNDC01000219.1:534-784 GCF_001870905.1 Geitlerinema sp. PCC 9228 | reverse complement strand
TGCCCGGATTTGGCTGGTCCCGTTACCGTTCTTTTGCCACCCGTGGCGAGTATGGACGGGAGCAATCTTTTCCATCTGCGAGATAACCCAATATTGCCCCACCATTACCGGGGAAAAGCCTTTACCAAATTTGGCTCCTTTCCTGCCGGAAGTCTGGTCTACGTCCGCCTTGACGACTTCGTAGACAATCGAGTGAATGGGGAAAATCTTCGCCAACTCTTTGACAACTCGGATCTCCATCAGCCTTGCA
>NZ_LNDC01000219.1:0-485 GCF_001870905.1 Geitlerinema sp. PCC 9228 | reverse complement strand
GATGCGCCCTGAGATGGAAAGGAACCTTGCGGTTGATTCGTCTACCACGTCGAACCCGTCGCTGCAACGCTCGACCACGTATATCCTTGATAACCTTTCCTTTCTTGATGACGGGTGACCCCAGTCGCTCTTTTACCCGCTGAAAGGGCAAGACTAGATGAGTCGAATGGAGCGTCACTTTTGCTGACTGGACGGCAATGCCTGTATATGACTTGCCAGGGTCTACGCCAATCACAACTGGCTGGACTTTATGACCTGACGGCTCAGCGACTAGCTGCACGTAGTAGATGCCAGCATCCGACCATTTGCCAACAGCCTTTCCATCTCTCACCCATCGGCGGGCGCGACTTGGCTTGGTTGGCATGGCTGGGGTGCCGTCTGGATTTTGTACCGGAACTCGCAACTGCATGGAGATAATCCTTGTTGCTAAGTTGTAAGTCCCTACGACCACCGATAGCAGCATTTCTTGGCATTACCCAACGTCT
>NZ_LNDC01000218.1 GCF_001870905.1 Geitlerinema sp. PCC 9228 | reverse complement strand
GGACGCAAAATAACTTAGCAAATGCCTACAGCGATCGCATCCGGGGAGAGCGCGCCGAGAACCTGGAGCAAGCCATTGCTGCCTGCGAAGCCGCTTTACAAGTTTATACCCGCAGTGCCTTTCCCCAACAGTGGGCAACGACGCAAAATAACTTAGCAAATGCCTACCGCGATCGCATCCTGGGAGAGCGCGCCGAGAACCTGGAGCAAGCCATTGCCGCCTGCGAAGCTGCTTTACAAGTTTATACCCGCAGTGCCTTTCCCCAACAGTGGGCAAGGACGCAAAATAACTTAGGGGGTGCCTACTACGACCGCATCCGGGGAGAGCGCGCCGAAAACCTGGAGCAAGCCATTGCTGCCTGCGAAGCCGCTTTACAAGTTTATACCCGCAGTGCCTTTCCCCAACAGTGGGCAACGATGCAAAATAACTTAGCAAATGCCTACAGCGATCGCATCCGGGGAGAGCGCGCCGAGAACCTGGAGCAAGCCATCGCTGCCTGCGAAGCTGCTTTACAAGTGCGTACCCGCAGTGCCTTTCCCCAACAGTGGGCAGATACGCAAAATAACTTAGCAATTGCCTACAGCGAACGCATCCGGGGAGAGCGCGCCGAGAACCTGGAGCAAGCCATTGCTGCCTACCAAGCTGCTTTACAAGTGCGTACCCGCAGTGCCTTTCCCCAACAGTGGGCAAGGACGCAAAATAACTTAGCAAATGCCTACAGCGATCGCATCCGGGGAGAGCGCGCCGAGAACCTGGAGCAAGCCATT
>NZ_LNDC01000217.1 GCF_001870905.1 Geitlerinema sp. PCC 9228 | reverse complement strand
GAAAATACGAACAAGCGATCGCTGCCTACCAACAAGCTCTGGAAATCGACCCCAATGATGCCAATGCCTACGGTAATTTAGGCATTGCCTACGATGACCAAGGAAAATACGAACAAGCGATCGCTGCCTGCCAACAAGCTCTGGAAATCGACCCCAATCATGCCAACAACTACAATATTTTAGGCATTGCCTACTACAACCAAGGAAACTACGAACAAGCGATCGCTGCCTTCCAACAAGCTCTGGAAATCGACCCCAATTCTGCCTATGCCTACAACAATTTAGGCAATGCCTACTCCAAGCAAGGAAAATACGAACAAGCGATCGCTGCCTTCCAACAAGCTCTGGAAATCGACCCCAATTATGCCAGTGCCTACAACAATTTAGGCATTGCCTACTCCAAGCAAGGAAAATACGAACAAGCGATCGCTGCCTTCCAACAAGCTCTGGAAATCGACCCCAATCATGCCAACAACTACAATATTTTAGGCAATGCCTACTCCGACCAAGGAAAATACGA
>NZ_LNDC01000216.1 GCF_001870905.1 Geitlerinema sp. PCC 9228 | reverse complement strand
CCCTTCCCGATCCCGTAAAATTAAATAGGTATCGAAGTTAGCATTTACAGTCTCGATCGCAATTTGCTCACCCGCTTCCCCTTCGAAGGTGTGAACTTGATAGTAATGACCACTATCAAAAGCCTCGCTGCTGCTGTTGAGTTCGCCTTGAATTACATTGGCGTTCGCCTCGTTTTCCGAAACTGTATCTCTTTGCTGGGCAAATTCGCTGGTTGTGGAGGCTGCCGAAGAAGCATCGGTTTGACCGTTGGCAATGGGAACGGAAGCGCTACATAGAGCCAACCATCCCACGCATCCCATCAAACTCACTTTCCACCACTTCGATTTCTTATATGCCATGTCCGTTTCTCCCTCTATTTATTGGTTATTGGTTTGGTTTTTCGTGGATTTGTATAAATTAAAACTCGATCGAAGCCGTTATTTGTACGTAATTCCAACGCTGCACGGTATGGCTGGCATATTGTAGAAGAATGCCACTACTAGCAGCGCCACTTATGTAAGCAGAACTACTGCCGCGATCGCGTATTATTACTGAATTTAGACTAACACTTGTTTTTCAAATTTGCTTAAAGTCCCTGCGAATCCAACCGATTTTTTGATGAAAGTTTTGTAAAAATTTGTCAGGTATCGGTACCGATTGGTACAGTGCGATCGCACTGACTGGTTAATGCGATCGCTTCTCCACATCAAAAAAACGAAAAACAGTTGCATGGCGTTACCATCAAGTAAAACTTTCGGTAGCTTGGAATCCCCGTCGCTTTAGCGCGGGGAGGAAAAGCGCCTCGTGGGGCTTTAGCCCCATTT
>NZ_LNDC01000215.1:344-1098 GCF_001870905.1 Geitlerinema sp. PCC 9228 | reverse complement strand
CCATGTCTGAAAATACCACCAATGAAAATCCAACCAACGAATACGATAGCCCCTGGAAAGAAGCCCTCGACCTGTACTTTCCCGAATTTCTTCATCTCCTTTATCCCCACGTCTATCAAGACATTGATTGGTCGCAAGGCTATGAATTTTTAGACATCGAACTGCAAAAAGTCGTGCGGGATGCCGAACTAGGAAAACGCCTCGCCGATAAACTCGTTAAAGTTTCTAAAAACAACGGCGAACCAACCTTATGCTTCGTGCATATTGAAGTGCAAGGGCAATACGACCGTCACTTTGCCCAACGCATGTTTGTTTACAATTATCGCATCTACGACCGCTACGAACAACCCGTCAACAGTTTTGCCATTCTTGCCGATGAAAATCCCCAATGGCGACCGCAAGAATTCGGTTATGGAGACTGGGTCAGCTATATGGGATTGCGTTTTCAACCGTTGAAACTCCGGGATTATCGCCAACAAAAAGAACAGTTGATGGCTAGTTCCAATCCTTTTGCTGTTTTCATTCTTGCCTATTTGGCAGCCAGCGAAACCAAAAACAACTACCAACAGAGATTCCAGCAAAAATGGATACTAGTGCGGGGATTGTACGAACGTGGCTATACTAGAGAACAAATCCTGGAATTATTTCGACTGATTGACTGGGTGTTGTCGTTACCCGAAGCCTTGGCACAGGAGTTTGACCAACAGCTAACCAATTACGAGGAGGAACAACGTATGCCCTATATTACCAGTAT
>NZ_LNDC01000215.1:0-246 GCF_001870905.1 Geitlerinema sp. PCC 9228 | reverse complement strand
AATATAGCCAGCGTTTGCAAAATATTGACGATGTAGATTTTCTCAAACAGTTGTTGCGGCAGGCAATTACTGTCAATTCTTTGGCGGAATTTGGAGAATTGCTGCCTTATCAGGAAGATAGCTAGAGATGATTTGTTATGAGCGATCGCTTTTTCCTCAACTGTGCGATCGCTTTTTTCTTGAAAAGTAGAATTGAAAATAGAACTGTCACCAACAGCTAACCAATTACGAGGAGGAACAACGTAT
>NZ_LNDC01000214.1 GCF_001870905.1 Geitlerinema sp. PCC 9228 | reverse complement strand
AATGGGGCTAAAGCCCCACGAGGCGCTTTTCCTCCCCGCGCTAAAGCGACGGGGATTCCAAGCTACCGAAAGTTTTACTTGATTGCAGTTCTGGGTCGTTTCCGGTGGCTAACACTTGTTGCAACCGTTCCATCCCTCGTTCGGTGAGACGAATTAAGTCAGACAGAAGGCGGTTGAATTGCTTTTCAGTCAGGGGCGCATCTTCTAAGGGAAGATTGACGCTGGTTCTCACTTCGCCGTCGCTGGGGTTGTATTGCCACCGCAAAAGTTTCACTTCCCAGGCGATGGCTAGCATGGTTTGGAAGGCTACGCCTTTGTAGACGTGGTCTTTGATTGATAACAGTTGGGGGATAAATAAGGATAGATACTTGCCATCCTCTTGGAGTTGGATAACAATGACGAATTTATCGACGGTTTCTGAGTTCACGGCGGTGATAATGCGATTTTCCTGGGGTTCCAGGTGATAGCGCCAGTCGCGATTGTCTAGGAAGCTGGCGATTTGTTGGAGGTTGGTTGCCATGGGGGGAACTCCTTGTTTTTGGTTTGCTATTTTTCTAACGGTGGTTTGGGCAAAATTTATGCAGTGGGGTGGGGAAATTTTTCTGGGATGGTTCTCCGATGGGTTTGCGATACCCAATCCGTACTGGCAAGACCCGATAATGCCAGCGGGGAAGAACCCCCTGTTGTCCGCATTGGTAAGGGAGACGGTTGGGGTTATGTTTGTGGTTTAGCAATATCGG
>NZ_LNDC01000213.1 GCF_001870905.1 Geitlerinema sp. PCC 9228 | reverse complement strand
ATAGGCGTTTTCTCATCTCTAGAGCTTGGCGGTAGAGGGGTTCCGCTTCCTCGTACCTGCCTTGGTCTTTGTACAAAAGTGCCAAACTGCTGAGGCTGGTGGCGACTGAGGGGTGTTGCTCGCCGTGTAGGCGTTTTCTCATCTCCAGAGCTTGGCGGTAGAGAGGTTCCGCTTCCTCGTAGCGACCTTGACTTTGGTACAAAAGTGCCAGATTGTTGAGGCTGGTGGCGACATCAGGGTGTTGCTCGCCGTGTAGGCGTTTTGTCATCTCCAGAGCTTCTTGGTAGAGGGGTTCTGCTTCGTCGTAGCGACCTTGACTTTGGTACAAAAGTGCCAAACTGCTGAGGCTGGTGGCGACTGAGGGGTGTTGCTCGCCGTGTAGGCGTTTGTACATCTCTAGAGCTTCTTGGATGAGGGGTTCCGCTTCGTCGTAGCGACCTTGACTTTGGTACAAACCTGCCAGATTGTTGAGGCTTTGTGCGACATCAGGGTGTTGCTCGCCCAGTAGGCGTTTTCTCATCTCTAGAGCTTGGCGCAAAAGCGGTTCCGCTTGGTCGTAGCGACCTTGACTTTCGTACAAACCTGCCAGATTGTTGAGGCTGGTGGCGACTGAGGGATGTTGTTCGCCCAGTAGGCGTTTTCTCATCTCTAGAACTTGGCGGTAGAGGGGTTCTGCTTCCTCGTAGCGACCTTGGCTTCGGTACAAACCTGCCAGATTGTTGAGGCTGGTAGCGACATCAGGGTGTTGCTCGCCCAGTAGGCGTTTTCTCATCTCTAGAGCTTGGCGGTAGAGGGGTTCCGCTTCGTCGTAGCGA
>NZ_LNDC01000212.1 GCF_001870905.1 Geitlerinema sp. PCC 9228 | reverse complement strand
GAGGGGGTAGCGTAGCCACCCCACCTGACTTCCACGAATCGTGGGGTGTCAGGTATCGAATTGAGGAAATGCCCATGAATACGTGAAAAATCTACATCATACAATTCTTTACATGAAGTTGTATCCCTTATATGTTACAGTTTACAAGTCTCTGCGCGAGAGAAGAGAACTACACCGAACTATACCCCACCACAACCACCCCCCACAAGGGAGGTGACCCCCAGGGGTATTACCCCTCAGGGGACGACGCCAGTTCAATTCATCATAATTTTTCCACCTACCATCGTTATCTCTCCAGCCTACAGTATCACCAAATTTTTCCCAGATTTCGACGTCAAATTCCCTCGTACCACCCAACTTTGGATAAATTTCCTTTTGAACGCTTAAGCCAAATTTACCGTTACTAAATTTCAGCCACAAACGGTCGATGGTTCGCAAATCTTCACAGGGAAAATTATCTATATCCTCTACACGCAAAAAATTATCCCTACCAGCAACCTTCAACATCGCCTTTGCCGTTTCTTGATCGGCTTCCTGCCACTTTTGATTCGCCAGCAAATCCCGCAATTTCGTATAATCGTATCCCACCGCAGAACGAAGTTCCACTTGCGAACCAGATGTAGCCGTCGAAGGCGACGGTGAAGGTGATTTTGGTTTTGGCGGCGGTTGCTTTTGGCTAGATTTAGTTGTAGAAGGTGATTTTGGTTTCGGCGGCGATGAAGAAGCAGCTTTTGCCGGTTGCAAATCCCGCAATACTTCACCAGCCGACTGATAGCGTTTTTTGACAGCAACCACCAGCATGTTGTCTAAAATATCGCCCAATTGTTTCTCAATCGGCGTA
>NZ_LNDC01000211.1 GCF_001870905.1 Geitlerinema sp. PCC 9228 | reverse complement strand
TTGAGTTACATTGGCGTTCGCCTCGTTTTCCGAGACCGTATCTCGTTGCTGTGAAAGTTCGCTGGTTGCTGAGCTTGTCGAAGACGCATCGGTTTGACCGTTGGCAATGGGAACGGAAGCGCCACATAGAGCCAACCATCCCACGCATCCCATCAAATTCGCTTTCCACCACTTCGATTTCTTATATGCCATGTCCGTTTCTCACTTTATTTATTGGTTATTGGTTTGGTTTTTCGTGGATTTATATAAATTGAAACTCGATCGAAACTGTTATTTGTACGTAATTCCAACGCCGCACGGTATGGCTGGCGTATTATGAAAGAATATTGCTACTAGCAGCGCCACTTATGCAAGCAGAACTGCTGCCGCGATCGCGTATTATTACTGAATTTAAACTAACACCTGCTTTTCAAATTTGCTTAAAGTCCCTGCAAATCCGACCGATTGTTTTGATGAAAGTTTTGTAAATTTTTGTTATCGACATGGTCTTGGATGTAGGGATTGCCCGCTTTGCCGATTTTATGAATTTTGCCATCTTTGATGCCGATGTCGGCTTTAA
>NZ_LNDC01000210.1 GCF_001870905.1 Geitlerinema sp. PCC 9228 | reverse complement strand
TGTCCAATCCCCAGAAGGAATAAAAGCTGCCCAGAAAAAGGGATGGTCGTATTTCTGAGTTGCCAGCATTTCCAGTTGGGTTTGCCGGTACGCTTCCGAACGCCCTTGGTTGTCTAACAATCGCTGGTAGTAGCGGGTCATCAGTTCTTGGGTGCCATTGTCGCTGACTTGCCACAAGCTAATCAGTTGGCTTTGTGCCCCAGCCATGGCAAAAGCACGACGCAAGCCATAGACCCCTTCACCGTTGTTGATTTCACCCACGCCAGTATCGCAAGCAGAAAGTACCACCAACTGGGTGCCGTACAAATCCAATCCCGAAGCTTCCAAAGCCGTCAGCACCCCATCTTCGCCTTGCGTTTCCCATTGTTGGCGATTGTTGAAGCCAGCCAAAGCCAAGCCAGAACGCAGCAATGGGTTTTCGGCGTTGGTGACTCGTTTTTGAGCAATAGCGTTGGGGTGGGGAATAACCTGGAGGCTGCGGTCGTCGCCATAATTTGGTGCAGCAACTCGTTCCACGTTTTCCAAGAAAAAGCCGTGGGTGGCAATATGCAAAATGCTGGGGGAATC
>NZ_LNDC01000209.1 GCF_001870905.1 Geitlerinema sp. PCC 9228 | reverse complement strand
AACCCAAGGCAAATACGACGATGCCGAACCTCTCTATCTTAAAGCTATTCAAATCTACGAACAATCCCTACCTCCCTCCCATCCCAGCCTCGCTACCAGCTACAACAATCTCGCAGGGTTGTACCGAACCCAAGGCAAACACGACGATGCCGAACCTCTGTTTTTAAAAGCTATTCAAATCTGTGAACAATCCCTACCTCCCTCCCATCCTCACCTTGCACAAAGCTACCACAATCTCGCCTTGTTGTACGAAGCTCAAGGCAAACACGACGATGCCGAACCTCTGTTTTTAAAAGCTGTTCAAATCTTGGAACAATCCCTACCTCCCTCCCATCCTGACCTCGCTACCAGCTACAACAATCTCGCAGAGTTGTACCGAACCCAAGGCAAACACGACGATGCCGAACCTCTCCATCTTAAAGCTGTTCAAATCTGGGAACAATCCCTACCTCCCTCCCATCCTGACCTCGCTACCAGCTACCACAATCTCGCAGAGTTGTACGAAGCTCAAGGCAAACTCGACGATGCCGAACCTCTCCATCTTAAAGCTATTCAAATCCGAGAACAATCCCTACCTCCCTCCCATCCTGACCTTGCTACCAGCTACAACAATCTCGCCTTGT
>NZ_LNDC01000208.1:919-1214 GCF_001870905.1 Geitlerinema sp. PCC 9228 | reverse complement strand
TTTGTACGAAAGCCAAGGTCGCTACGACGAAGCGGAACCCCTCTACCGCCAAGCTCTGGAGATGAGAAAACGCCTACTGGGCGAGCAACACCCCTCAGTCGCCAGCAGCCTCAACAATCTGGCACTTTTGTACCAAAGTCAAGGTCGCTACGAGGAAGCGGAACCTCTCTACCGCCAAGCTTTGCAAATGTACAAACGCCTATTGGGCGAACAACACCCTGATGTCGCCACCAGCCTCAACAATCTGGCACTTTTGTACAAAGACCAAGGCAGGTACGAGGAAGCGGAACCCCTC
>NZ_LNDC01000208.1:617-826 GCF_001870905.1 Geitlerinema sp. PCC 9228 | reverse complement strand
AAGCGGAACCCCTCTACCGCCAAGCTCTAGAGATGAGAAAACGCCTATTGGGCGAGCAACACCCTGATGTCGCCACCAGCCTCAGCAGTTTGGCAATTTTGTACAAAGACCAAGGCAGGTACGAGGAAGCGGAACCCCTCTACCGCCAAGCTCTGGAGATGAGAAAACGCCTACTGGGCGAACAACACCCCTCCGTCGCCGCCAGCCTC
>NZ_LNDC01000208.1:287-533 GCF_001870905.1 Geitlerinema sp. PCC 9228 | reverse complement strand
ACGCCTATTGGGCGAGCAACACCCTGATGTCGCCAGCAGCCTCAACAATCTGGCAGGTTTGTACCGAAGCCAAGGTCGCTACGACGAAGCGGAACCCCTCTACCAAGAAGCTCTGGAGATGTACAAACGCCTACTGGGCGAGCAACACCCTGATGTCGCTAACAGCCTCAACAATCTGGCAGGTTTGTACCAAAGTCAAGGTCGCTACGAGGAAGCAGAACCCCTCTACCGCCAAGCTCTGGAGAT
>NZ_LNDC01000208.1:0-204 GCF_001870905.1 Geitlerinema sp. PCC 9228 | reverse complement strand
CTCTACCGCCAAGCTCTAGAGATGAGAAAACGCCTATTGGGCGAGCCACACCCTGATGTCGCCAGCAGCCTCAACAATCTGGCATTTTTGTACCAAAGTCAAGGTCGCTACGAGGAAGCAGAACCCCTCTACCGCCAAGCTCTGGAAATGTTCAAACGCCTACTGGGCGAGCAACACCCTGATGTCGCCACCAGCCTCAACAAT
>NZ_LNDC01000207.1 GCF_001870905.1 Geitlerinema sp. PCC 9228 | reverse complement strand
GAGGCTTTGTGCGACATCAGGATGTTGTTCGCCCAGTAGGCGTTTTCTCATCTCTAGAGCTTGGCGGTAGAGGGGTTCCGCTTCCTCGTACCTGCCTTGGTGATGGTATAAAAGTGCCAGATTGTTGAGGCTGGTGGCGACATCAACATGTTCTTCCCCAAGAACCTGCTTGCGAATGGCTAAAGCACGTTCGGCTAGCGGGATAGCTTCTTCATATTTTCCTTGTGGTAGAGTTCTATAGCTTGTTGGTTCAAACGAGTGGCTTCTGCTAGCTTTCGCTCATCTGCCGTTGCTTCTCGCCAACGCAGCTGGTACGTTCCCGTTTCTCCTGATTCAAAACTGGTGACAAGAACTTGATAGGTTCCTGTAGCTGGTAATGTGATGACGATTTTGGCGTTTTTGCCTTCTCCACCATCATTGTTTTTCGCGATTTCTTCGTTCCCTTCCCGATCCCGTAAAATTAAATAGGTATCGAAGTTAGCATTTACAGTCTCGATCGCAATTTGCTCACCCGCTTCCCCTTC
>NZ_LNDC01000206.1 GCF_001870905.1 Geitlerinema sp. PCC 9228 | reverse complement strand
ATTTCAAAGAAACTTTCGGGGAATTGTTGGAATAATTGGTAAAATGAATGGTCGGTTTTCATGGGATTGGTTGAAACGAATTTTTTTATGGGGGCGCGATCGCTTCTTTTTTTGCTAGTATGTTTATAAGCGATCGCGCTATTTTTCTGTAATGGTCAAATCTAGGAAATATGATAAAATTTGTAGTAGGGTGGGCAATGCCCACCCTACTATAGTTCTCGGCTTCTGAACCAATCATTTCAAAGAAACTTTCGGGGAATTGTTGGAATAATTGGTAAAATAAATGGTCGGTTTTCATGGGATTGGTTGAAACGAATTTTGATGGGGACGCGATCGCTTCTTTTTTTGCTAGTATGTTTATAAGCGATCGCGCTATTTTTCTGTAATGGTCGAATCTAGAAAATATGATAAAATTTGTAGGGTGGGCATTGCCCACCCTACTATAGTTTTCGGCTTGACTGGCTGAACCAATCATTTCAAAGAAACTTTCGGGGAATTGTTGGAATAATTGGTAAAATGAATGGTCGGTTTTC
>NZ_LNDC01000205.1 GCF_001870905.1 Geitlerinema sp. PCC 9228 | reverse complement strand
ACCAATCATTTCAAAGAAACTTTCGGGGAATTGTTGGAATAATTGGTAAAATAAATGGTCGGTTTTCATGGGATTGGTTGGAACGAATTTTGATGGGGGCGCGATCGCTTCTTTTTTGCTAGTATCTCTATAAGCGATCGCGTTTACAGAAGTTGAACCGGTAAAAAAAATAGAAAAGGAGACAAAGCCTTATCAAGTAAGCTGTGTCTCCCTGCGTCGATTAAAAAATGAAACCAAACGATAGTTATTCCGAATTGTTGGTCTGTTGTGCGATAATTTGTTGGACTTCTTCTACAGTTAAATTGACTACCTCAGCAATTTCTGATAACGGGAAATCACGATTTAACAAATTCAAAATTACTTCTTTTTTCGTCTCTAACGTGGCTTCAGCTTTCATTTCCTGCGCAAAACGAGTTTTCCTTAAATCGTCGGTGGCAAACATGGTGGCTAATTCCTCCTTGCTTAAATTGGGTAATTTATACAGAACGACTGTTTCTATAAAATCAAGAATTTTCTGCCTCTCTAGCTGGCTGGTAGATTCCGTCTGAACGCGATTGACCAGACGAGACACTGTTGATGGCACTTGTGTGTTACCTTCTACCATCAATTTTACAATCTCCAATCCCAAAGAGCTATTGCTGGGAATTTCTAGTTCGTTGAGGTAGACTCGTTGTATCAGCTCAGAGTTGAGTATGGGAGTATAGGGTTGTGCTTCCCTTTGGGTGAAGTCTTGGTTGCGGCTGGGATAGATGACGACTGCTTGCCACAGTTGTTGGGGATGGTGGCGACGTAGGAAAATGAAGATTTCAGAAAGCAGGCGTGCGTAAATTTCTAGGTCTTTTTTGAATTGAACCTCGATGAAGTAGATGGGAGAATCGATGGCGTTGTCTTTGGGGAGAAAGGCACCATCCATGCGA
>NZ_LNDC01000204.1 GCF_001870905.1 Geitlerinema sp. PCC 9228 | reverse complement strand
GAACGTCCGCAAGTAGAACGCGGCTGGTTTGACGTACTCGACGATTGGCTGAAGCGCGATCGCTTCGTCTTCGTCGGTTGGTCCGGCATCCTACTATTCCCCTGTGCCTATCTAGCCATCGGGGGATGGCTCACCGGGACCACCTTCGTCACCAGCTGGTACACTCACGGACTCGCTAGTTCTTATCTCGAAGGTGCCAACTTCTTAACCGTAGCCGTCTCCACCCCAGCCGACAGCTTGGGACACTCCTTGCTGTTTTTGTGGGGACCAGAAGCCCAGTGGGACTTCGCTCGCTGGTGTCAAATCGGCGGCTTGTGGACCTTCACCGCCCTCCACGGTGCCTTCGGACTGATCGGCTTCATGCTGCGTCAGTTTGAAATTTCCCGCTTGGTGGGCGTACGTCCTTACAACGCCATTGCCTTCAGCGCTCCCATCGCCGTCTTCACCAGCGTCTTCTTGCTGTATCCCTTGGGACAGTCCAGCTGGTTCTTCGCCCCTAGCTTCGGCGTAGCAGCGATTTTCCGCTTCTTGCTGTTCTTCCAAGGATTCCACAACTGGACGCTGAATCCCTTCCACATGATGGGCGTAGCTGGCGTGCTCGGTGGTGCCTTGTTGTGTGCCATTCACGGCGCTACCGTAGAAAATACCCTGTTTGAAGACGACGACCAAACCGCCAGCACCTTCCGGGCTTTCGAGCCTACCCAGGCGGAAGAAACCTACTCCATGGTGACCGCGAACCGTTTCTGGTCGCAAATCTTCGGCATTGCCTTTTCCAACAAACGTTGGTTGCACTTCTTTATGCTGTTCGTGCCGGTCACCGGCTTGTGGATGGCGTCCATCGGTATCGTCGGTGTGGGTCTAAACCTGCGTGCCTATGACTTCGTCTCCCAAGAGCTGCGCGCCGCCGAAGACCCCGAATTTGAAACCTTCTATACCAAAAACATTCTGTTAAACGAAGGCATCCG
>NZ_LNDC01000203.1 GCF_001870905.1 Geitlerinema sp. PCC 9228 | reverse complement strand
CGCGATCGTTTATAGAAATTTGGAAAACGCGATCGCTTTTGTTGAAAATATAACAGAGCATCTAGTGCCAACAGCAACCTGGTAACCACGCCCAAATTATGCTATTGTTTAGCTAAAATTGAGCCAGTTTCATCGGATAGCATCAGTATGAGCCAGTGTTTGAATCCCAACTGCTCCCATCAAAATCCAGAAAATACAAAATTCTGCCAGCGTTGCGGCAGTCAGTTGAAACTACGCTTGCGATATCGGGCTACACGTATTCTGGGGCAGGGCGGTTTTGGTAGAACGTTTTTAGCTTTGGATGAAGACAAGCCCAAAAATCAGACTTGCGTTATTAAACAATTTTTCCCCCAAGCTCAGGGAACCAATACCATAAAAAAAGCTGCCGAAATGTTTGAACGGGAAGCTGAACAGTTGGATGAGTTGGGGAAATATCCACAGATTCCGGAGTTGCTGGCGTATTTTACTGAAGGTGGCTATCAATATTTGGTACAAGAATATATTGATGGTCAGGATTTGGACAAAATTTTAGAAACTCAGGGCAAATTTAGCGAGAAGCAAATTCGAGACATTTTGCAGCAAATTTTGCCGATTTTACAGCATTTACACGAACGTAACGTCATCCATCGGGATATCAAACCGGAAAATATCATTCGCCGTGGGGATGGAAAACTGATTTTGGTAGATTTTGGTGCAGCCAAGCAAGTTGCCAGTGCGGCTTTTTCGGTAACGGGAACTACGATTGGTTCGGCAGGATATGTATCGCCAGAACAAGCGGTAGGCAAAGCCAAACCCAACAGCGATATTTACAGTTTGGGGGCAACTTGCGTGCGGATGCTCACTCAAATCGAACCAAGCGATTTATACGATGCGATTATAGATGAGGCATGGCGAGATTTTTTAGATACGCCGATTGAGAAACAATTGGGCGATATTTTAGACAACATGCTGGTGGTTGCTGTCAAAAAACGCTATCAGTCGGCTGGTGA
>NZ_LNDC01000202.1:289-547 GCF_001870905.1 Geitlerinema sp. PCC 9228 | reverse complement strand
GAGGAGGAACAACGTATGCCCTATATTACCAGTATTGAACGCCGTGGGATGGAACGGGGAAAAGAAGAAGGCAGGCAGGAAGGTTTGGAAAGAGGTCTGGAAGAAGGCAGGCAAGAAGGCAGGCAAGAAGGCAGGCAAGAAGGCAGGCAAGAAGGTCGCTTGCAAACAGCTAAAGAAGATCTTCTAGAAATTTTGCAAGTTCGTTTTGAAGAAGTTCCCACCGAATATAATCAGCGTTTGCAAAATATTGACGATGTA
>NZ_LNDC01000202.1:0-260 GCF_001870905.1 Geitlerinema sp. PCC 9228 | reverse complement strand
TCAATTCTTTGGAAGAATTTGCAGATTTATTGCCTTATCAGGAAGATAGTTAAAAAATACTTCATTGAAGCGATCGCTTTTTCCCTGACCGTGCGATCGCTTTCCCTTTATACAAAAATAAAGTACAATAAAAATAAAGATTTCTTCTATTCAAAAATTAACCAAACAAAAATTGTCCATGTCTGAAAATACCACCAATGAAAATCCAACCAACGAATACGATAGCCCCTGGAAAGAAGCCCTCGACCTGTACTTTCCCG
>NZ_LNDC01000201.1:311-533 GCF_001870905.1 Geitlerinema sp. PCC 9228 | reverse complement strand
CCTATGGGATCAAGAAAAGCTAGAAGAAGCTATAGAGAAATACCAGAAAGCTCTACAACTCAATCCTGAGTTTTTCTATGCTTACAACAATCTGGGCAATGCGCTGTCGGACCAAGGAAAGCTAGAAGAAGCGATCGAAAACTACCGCCAAGCTCTCCAAATCAACCCCGACTATGCCTATGCTTACAACGGTCTGGGCAATGCGCTCAGACAACAAGGAAA
>NZ_LNDC01000201.1:0-287 GCF_001870905.1 Geitlerinema sp. PCC 9228 | reverse complement strand
GTCTGGGCAATGCGCTCAGACAACAAGGAAAGCTACAAGAAGCGATCGCAAACTACCGCCAAGCTCTCCAAATCAACCCCGACTTTGCCAATGCTTACAACGGTCTGGGCAATGCGCTGTCGGACCAAGGAAAGCTAGAAGAAGCGATCGAAAACTACCGCCAAGCTCTCCAAATCAACCCCGACTTTGCCTATGCTTACAAAAATCTGGGCTATGCTTTACAGCAACAAGGAAAGTTACAGGAAGCTGTCCAGAATTATCGTCAAGCCATTCAATCCGATCCAGAT
>NZ_LNDC01000200.1:226-659 GCF_001870905.1 Geitlerinema sp. PCC 9228 | reverse complement strand
AGGAGAATTGTCGTTAATATCGGCAACGTTAATGGTAAAGTCTTGGCTAACTGTATTGCTACCATCGCTAGCATCTACAGTAATAGTATGGCTACTAGCTGTTTCTGCGTCTAATTGACTACTATCGGCTACGGTGACTTCACCACTATTGTCATCAATGGTAAACCGACCATCGGCATCATCGCTGAGGCTGTAAGTGACCGTATCGCTGATATCGTTATCGGTAGAACTGGCAGTAATCCCAACACTGGTGCCGTTGCTGGCATTTTCCGCTACTTGATTGTTGCTGCTGTCGCCATCGCTATCACTGGGTTGGCTAGGTGAAAACTCGTTGATGTCTGTGACGCTGATGGTAAAGTCTTGGCTAACTGTATTGCTACCATCGCTAGCATCTACAGTAATGGTATGGCTACTAGCTGTTTCTGCGTCTAAT
>NZ_LNDC01000200.1:0-213 GCF_001870905.1 Geitlerinema sp. PCC 9228 | reverse complement strand
GCTACGGTGACTTCACCACTATTGTCATCAATGGCAAACCGACCACCAGCGTCGTTTTGGAGGCTGTAGGTAACTGTATCGCTGCTATCGGGGTCGCTGGAACTGGCAGTAATCCCCACACTGGTGCCGTTGCTGGCATTTTCCGCTATTTGATTGTCGCTGCTGTCGCTATCGCTGGGTTGGCTAGGTGAAAACTCGTTGATGTCTGTGACG
>NZ_LNDC01000199.1:305-735 GCF_001870905.1 Geitlerinema sp. PCC 9228 | reverse complement strand
CCGCCGGGAACAATGCCTTCTTCTACGGCTGCTTTGGTGGCGTTGATGGCGTCTTCCAGGCGCAGCTTGCGGTCTTTCATTTCGGTTTCGGTGGCAGCACCTACTTTAATCACCGCTACACCACCGGAGAGCTTGGCCAAACGCTCTTGCAGTTTTTCTTTGTCGTAGCTGGAATCGCTTTCTTCGATTTGCCGGCGAATTTGCTCGCAACGGGTTTTCACCGCTTGGTCGTTGCCTTCGGCGACAATGGTGGTGGTGTCTTTGGTCAGGGTGACCCGGCGGGCATTGCCTAGCATTTCAATTTTGGCGTTTTCCAACTTCAGGCCGGCATCTTCGGTGATGACCTGACCGCCGGTGAGGGTGGCAATGTCTTGCAGCATGGCCTTGCGGCGATCGCCAAATCCAGGCGCTTTCACCGCAGCGACGTTGA
>NZ_LNDC01000199.1:0-287 GCF_001870905.1 Geitlerinema sp. PCC 9228 | reverse complement strand
ACCAAGGTTGCCAAAGCTTCTTTCTCGATATCTTCGGCGATAATCAGTAAGGGTTTGCCCTGGCGCGCCACTTGCTCGAGAATGGGCACCAAATCCTGCACCAAATTGATTTTTTTATCGGTGATCAACAGGTAGGGGTCGTCCAACACCGCTTCCATGCGTTCGGTGTCGGTGGCAAAGTAAGGGGAAATGTAGCCTTTGTCGAAGCGCATCCCCTCGGTGATTTCCAGCTCGGTGGTCATGGATTTGCCTTCTTCGAGGGAAATGACCCCTTCTTTGCCTACTTT
>NZ_LNDC01000198.1:638-900 GCF_001870905.1 Geitlerinema sp. PCC 9228 | reverse complement strand
AATAACTTTGGCTAGTTTGTGATTGGCCATCATCCCAGAGACGTTCAGGTCTTCAATAACGACTTGGCTGTGGTTCTTAGCCAAGTAACTTGTTAATTGATGGAGACAGTCTCGTCGAATATTGGCAATCTTGCGATGTAGCCTAGCTATCTTAACTTGGGCTTTCTTCCAGTTTTTCGAACCGCGTTGTTTGTGACGATTAAGGTATTGAAGACGAGATAACTTTCTTTCGTACTTTTTGTAGGACTTCGCACCTTCAAAA
>NZ_LNDC01000198.1:316-548 GCF_001870905.1 Geitlerinema sp. PCC 9228 | reverse complement strand
CACCGGTCAGCGGTTCTAGAGATGGTAACAGTTGATGGTCGAACCCCTTGAGGAAGACGCTCGTAAGTCCTTACCCATCCAATTTTAGGGAGTTTTACAGCATGGTGGTCTAGCTTAATGCTTCCATCTAGGGTGAAGCTATCTCCCTTCCCTTTCTTCTTGAATCGAGGAGACCGAGAAATTCCTTGGAAGCATCTCTTCCAAGCTTCACGGAGATGCCGGAGCGCATACT
>NZ_LNDC01000198.1:0-230 GCF_001870905.1 Geitlerinema sp. PCC 9228 | reverse complement strand
TCTGGATTAGCTTGGTTGTAATCCAGAATGAATTTTGTTAAGGACAAGCCCCAATTCCAAGCATGACGGGCTACACCGCTATGCCTGGCAAATAACGTTTTTTGTTTGTTATTTGGTTTTAGCTCCGTTTGAAATGCTAAGATAGCCATACATTTATGTACAGAATCAATACGGACATGGCAAGACGAGAATGAAACTCCCCGAAAGAAAAAGATAGTGGATATCCACTG
>NZ_LNDC01000197.1 GCF_001870905.1 Geitlerinema sp. PCC 9228 | reverse complement strand
CTGACCCCCAAACCTGCAAATTTTGCTCCTATCAAACCATCTGCGAGTTTGCGGCTACAGAATAATTCATCAATTATTGAGAAACTTTCTCAACATATCCATTCATTCTATATAAAATGTATTATACCATTTCTGAAAAACAACGATTGTCTGGAATAATTGCCCTGGTAGGGGCGCTCACGCGTTGCGCCCCTACAAAAATGCCTCTATTATCTCTTGCATATTATTAAGGAAATGGTATTATTTATTAATCCGTGCAGGAAATAGTTAACATTTAGAGACCCGCATACAACAAACATTCGTTCGTTCGTGTCATAAGGTCATTGCTTAACCCACTCCATGAGTTTTAAAACCAAATCCAATATAGGGAAACCACCATCTTTCTGTAGGGGAAACTCACCGTAATTGTGTTCTTGTAGGGGTAGTGCCCCCGTGCCTACCCCTACAAAAGAGACCCACAACGGGGGTTGCCCCGACAAAAAAATTGTGGTTTTTCCATGTCGGATTTAGTATCAGAATTTGACACTCTCACGAATAGAATTCGTGAGATTCTCGCTTCATCGGGTGTGCCTAGATGGATTCGCTATGAGTTAGTCCATCCCC
>NZ_LNDC01000196.1:625-882 GCF_001870905.1 Geitlerinema sp. PCC 9228 | reverse complement strand
CTTGGTTGCACAAATGGTGAGCCAACTTAAAGAAAAAGTCTTTTCGAGTTTTGGTTACATGTTCGTATAATTTGGCGATGCGATATTGAATCAAGTGCCAACGTCTGGAACCCTTTTTCTTTCGTTTGAGCTTTTGTTGCAGCGATTGAAGCTTGCCAGAAGCCTTCACGAAAAATCGTGGGTTGTCAATCAATTCACCGTCGCTGGTAGCCAAATAGCTTTCTAACCCCACATCCAATCCTATGGCATGACCGCTT
>NZ_LNDC01000196.1:304-518 GCF_001870905.1 Geitlerinema sp. PCC 9228 | reverse complement strand
AGGAAGGTCGATTTGATTCCCTTCGATAACATTTTCCTTCACTTTGGGAAAGACAAACGAGCGAAATCGCCCTTTTTTCTTAAAACGAGGAAAACCAAATCCCCGTCGATACATGTCCACCCATGCGGTATCCAAACGTTTGAGGGTTTGCTGCAAGACTTGCGATTGGGGGATTTTTAATTGGGGATAGTCTTTCTTGGCTTGTGTTAATGCC
>NZ_LNDC01000196.1:0-215 GCF_001870905.1 Geitlerinema sp. PCC 9228 | reverse complement strand
TTTGCGTTCTCTCAGCCCATAATTCCAAACTTGCCGACAGATTTCCAACCATGACTCGATTGTTTGAGCCTGGCGGCATGTCGGCTTGAGTTTGAATTCGTAGCTGAGAGTCAACATGATGTACGAAAAAAAGATTTATAAAATTTCGCCTGCTTTTCCAAATTCTAGCACATCAACTTGATTTTGACGGCGGCTAAAGCCGCACGGGTCGCTTT
>NZ_LNDC01000195.1 GCF_001870905.1 Geitlerinema sp. PCC 9228 | reverse complement strand
AACAGTTAGGAAATGGTTAGGATTTTGCTAGTATCCATTGAGAAAACCAGTAGGGTGGGCAGTGCCCACCCTACAAAACCTCACATAAGTTCTCGACATGATTGAAACCAACAGTCAGGGAAAGCAACCATCAAATTCCCATCCCAAAATTCTCGTTACCATGAACGGCAAAGGCGGCGTTGGCAAAACCACCACTGCCGTCAATGTCGCTGCTATTCTTGCCGGCAATTATTCCCTGTTGCTTGTCGATACCGACCCGCAAGGTTCGGCTGCTTGGTGGTGCGATCGCAATTCCCAGGATATAGGATTTGATGTTGCTTCCGAACAAGACCCGCAACTGTTGGGCAAACTGCGGCAGATATCCGACTACGAACTCATTGTCGTGGATACCCCACCCGCCCTCAACGCCGATAGTTTGGCAGCAGTTCTCACCCACGCCGACTATCTGATTTTGCCCACCCCGCCAGCCCCCATGGATTTAGCCGCGTTAATCGATACCGTTCGTCAATCGGTTACCCCAACAGACGTTTCCCATCGGGTTTTGCTAACCCGCGTCGATACCCGCAGCTTGCGAGAAGCCTTGGAAGCACAAAATACCCTGCAAGAAATGGGCATTCCCGCCTTCCATGCCTTCGTTCGCGCCTACAAAGCCCACGAACAAGCCGCCTTGAATGGGGTTGCCATCGACCAACTGCGGGGTAAAAAAGCCCAAGAAGCCGCTTCCGACTACCGCCGGGTTGCCGACGAGATTTGCCGGGATTTGCAATTGCGCCAGGGGGCTTCGCGAAGCACTCCTACAAGGGGGGAAAGAACTTGATAGTATGGAAGTGATATTCTTGGTGTTATTCCCCCTAAACAATCATGGCACAAAAACGTTTGGCAGATATGTTGCGCGAAGAGGCTGGTAAAAATCCTCAGTCGAAATCCGATCCAGCGGATGTAGAAGCTTCTACCGAACAGACAGCGGAAAACAACAACGACGAATCCAACCAAATTGCCCAGTTGCAAGAAGCGATCGCAGATTTAAAACAAGAACTGGAACAAGAACGGGAACTTACAAAAAAATTGCGATCGGATTTAGATTCTGCTTGGAAAACCAAAGTTGATTTGGAAGATAAGCTCGATAAGAAAAACCAAGAAGCCGAACAGTTACAGCAAAAAACTCAAGAAAGCGATCGCTGGAAATCCAAATTTGAAGAAGCTAAGCAAGCCGCCGTTCACCTCACCGAAGAAAACGACCAGCTCAACCAACAAATCCAAGACCTACAACAAGAACTAGAAAGCACCCAAGAGAAAAATAACGAACTGAACCAACAACTGGAACAGTTGCAAAGCAAATCGCTGCAACGCCCGCGACGCCCAGGGCAACCCTTTCCACGCAAGTCAGGGAGCGATCGAGGTTCCCAATACGCTGCCTTGGCTCCGAAAAATCAGAACAACCAAAATTCTGGCGATCTAACCGATTGGATGGATTAGCAAAAAGCGTGGCGGTAAATACACAAAAAAAACACAGCAAAGCATCACCCAAGAGAAAGGGTAGCCCACAGAAGGCTACCCCCGAGAGAACTTCCCCATCTTCTCCATTCTTAATTATCCGCTGCTTGCTAGCCGAAAGCCAACAAAAATTTCGCGGATGTGGGGATAATACCAGTTGCGGAAGCTAGAACGCAAGACCCAAGGGCGCGTTGCCCAACTTCCCCCGCGCATAACATAGTGCTGTCCGTCGAAATACTGCTGGGAATAGCCGGGATAGGGATAAAATTCAAATCCTTCATACCCATCAAACAGGGATGAAGTCCATTCCCAAACATTGCCCAGCATGTCGTAAACCCCATAGGCACTAGCGCCTTCGGGATAGGCATCTACTGGCGTGGTGGTTCCCACATACCCGTCGTGGTTGCTGCGGGTGGCATCGGGAAAGGCATCTCCCCAGGGATACAAACGGCGGGTTTCGCCATCGGGATGACCCCTGGCGGCTTTTTCCCATTCGATTTCTGTGGGCAAACGCTTACCCACAAAGTTGGCATAGGCGGTGGCTTCAAACCAACTCACACCGCAAACGGGATGGTCGGGTTTCTCACTTTGCAAATGCCAGTACAAAGGCTGGCGGCGGGATTGTTTTTGCACCCATTTCCAACCTGCCGGCGTCCACCATTGGGGGTCTTCGTAGCCGCCTGCTGCGATAAACTGTTGGTATTCGCCACAGGTAACGGGATAGCGGTCGATCCAATAGGTGGGTACAAAACACCAATGACCCGGACGTTCGTTATCCAATGCCTCCATGCCGTTGTTTCCCCGGCAAAATCTACCAGCGGGAATTTTCACCATATCGTCAGAACGATTGGCAGCAGCAATGGCAATGGCGGCGTTTTCCGTGGGAATATCGGGCAGTTGCAGCAGTTTTTCTACCAGCGCCATGGTTTCGCTGTGCTGGCTTTCGTGTTGCAAAATAAACCGCCACAGGCGTTCTTCGTGTTCTAGAGGCGCTACGTCCAAATATTCCCAAACTGCCTCGCGAACTTTATCGAGATATTGGCGAATTTCGCCGCGCGAGGGCAAATTCACCCGTTCTTGTTTGGGAGAGGTTTCTGCAGAAAACAGTTGGTGGTATTGGGGAAATACGGGGGGCAAGCCAGCGCAGGTTTGCAGCAGCCACAGGTCTTCGGTATAGGCAATATGCCCCAAATGCCAGCCGATGGGACTAAATTCGGGATGGGGTTGGTGGCATAAGGCGGTATCGTCGATAGGTCAAACTGCTCTAATGTGCGCTGGCGACACTGTTGTAGTGCTTGTTGGATTTGTTCTCTACAGTTCGGTGTAGTCGAGAGCAAGGTTTTCTCCTACATGTAGCATACTGCGTTCGCCAAAGGGTTTCCAGTTGCCTGGAAATAGCGGTTCCGATGCGATCGCGATACTATTGGGAAAGCGATCGCTATTTTGGATCCAATACAACGATGGTACCGGCGATGAACTCGCAAAGCGAGAGGCCATGACATTTTTCCCATCGCTGACTACCAAATTGGCGGCGAGGCGGGTGTTGTAGCGTTCTGCCATTTCCCCCAGAATGCTGAGGGTTCGTTCCATGGCTTGGCTGAGGGAACCACCGCTGTCTTGATATTTTTGCGCGAACAGAGCAAACATATGCTCCGAATCGGTGGTACCATTTAAGTTCTGATAGATATCATCTGCCAAGCGATCGCGCAAAGGGCGAAACAAGGTTTGGCGAAATTGTTTGACAAACCCGTTGTGGACTCCCATCAACTGCTGGTAGCGAAATGGCTGGCAATTGCTCATATCCACGGGTTGCCCTTCAGTAGCACTGCGAACGCATCCCAATATATTGCCCGATTCTACATACCGACTCACCGAAGGCAAATTTACATCGCTCCAAATGGGTAAAGTATGCTTGTAGGTAAACGGTTCGGTATCCCGGCTGGCGTGGTACCAACCCACCCCAAAACCGTCGGCATTGGCAACCCCAGAGGTCATTTCCTTGGGGGAATGGCTTTGTACCACCAGCGAGTGCGGTGGTTCGTACAGCAGTTTCTCCATGGAAATGGGACTGCCCATATATCCCAGAATACGACACATAAGATTCCACAAACGATAAGATTCAAAGACGAATGATGGCACATCCTAAAAAATTCGTTAAACTATATCATGATTCTAAAAAAAAGGCCTGTTCCACAAGTTGGTTGCGGACAAGCCAATAAATTCTTTTATGATAATTTTTCCATGTCCACCCAAGCAAACTCGCTATCAGGAGGGCGAATAATTATGTCGGTACAAACTGTAGAAAAACGCTCGACTTCCCAAAAACATGCCCCGCGCTACCGCGTTTTGCTACACAACGACGACGTTAACTCTATGGAGTATGTTGTGCAAACGTTGATGAAAACTGTTCCTAATATTACCCAACCCCAAGCGGTGAACATCATGATGGAGGCACATACCAATGGGATGGCTTTGGTGATTGTTTGCGAACTGGAACATGCAGAATTTTACAGCGAAACCTTGCGTACCCACGGTTTGACCAGTACCATCGAACCGGAAGAATAGGGGATTTCACGGTTTGCACGCCCAACGCCTAACTCGCATTCGTCGGTTTTCTGCCCCAGTTCGCCTGGGGTTCTTTATTTTTTTATTGCTGTGTCTGTGGCTGCCGGTGGCGCTGCCGGTTTACTTGCTGGTTGCTGATGCCAATTGGGCAAGTATTCTTGCTTTGAGCTTTTTGTACGGGGAATTTTTATGGTTGGTGCGATGGTGGGAACGGCAGGTTTACCAACAACCATATCCTTTGGTGGGGTTTGGCTTGACAAATTTTACCAAATATGGTATGGAAATGGGTTTGGGCGTCGCGATCGCTTTTGGTAGTCTTTTTGCTCTCTATTCCCTACAAGCTAGCTGGGGATGGCTGGTTTGGCAACCGCTGCGGGCGGGGTTTGGGCAAATTCTTGTAGAAGGGTTGCTGGTTGCTGTGGGGATTGGCTTTGCTGAGGAATTGTTTTTTCGGGGATGGCTGCTGGCAGAACTGCAACGGGATTATTTTCCCCGATTGGCTTGGTTTCTCAATGCGGGCATTTTTGCCCTGCTACACTATCTCAAACCCCTGCAACAAATTCTACAAACCCTACCCGAATTTGCCGGTTTGTTTTTATTGGGGATAACCCTAATCTTAGCCAAACGCGCTACTGGCGGCAGGCTGTGGTTGCCTATAGGATTGCATGCCGGTTTTGTGTGGGGATACTATGCCATCAATGTGGGCCATTTGGTGCAATTCTCACAAACGGTTCCCCCTTGGCTAACCGGCATCCACGGCAATCCTTTAGCTGGCGTTGTGGGATTGTTGTTTTTAGGCGCGATCGCGGTCATCTTTACAAAACTTAACTTAACCTAGCGATCGCTGCTCGTCCAACACCGTTCCCTCAATGCAAGCACCGGTCAAAATCGTGCCATTCAAAGTTGCCTGGTGCAAATCCGCACAGAGCAAATTCGCACTGGTAAAATTCACCCCAGACAAATTGGTGCCGTACAGGTTGGCTTCCTCTAAATTGCTTTCCGTAAAAATGGCCCCTTCCAACTCCGCCGTATTCAAATCCGCACCTTTCAAATTGGCACTGCTGAGATTAGCACCACGCATATCGGCACCGCGCAAGTCTACCCCGCGCAAGTTCGCACTCATCAAATTGCTGCCGCTGAGAAAAGCACCAAACAAACTCCCTTTCTCTAAATTGGCAGCCATCAAATTGGCACCGCGAAAATTACCACCCCGCATATCGGCACCACTCAAATCGGCTTGCATCAAATTGGCACCGAGGAAATTAGCACGTAAGTCAGCCCCCATCAGGCGGACACCAATTAAATTCGCACCATCCAACTGAGCGCGTTCTAAGTTGGCATTGCTGAGATTGGCACCCACCAAATTGGCACCCGCCAAACGTACGTGGCGTAAGTCGAGACCAGATAAATCTGTTTCTTCTAAATCGCAGCCGGACAAATCCTTAATTTCACCAGCGCGAATTGCTTCTATATCCATAAGTTATGTTCGCTCGGAAATGACATTGCTTTGCTGGGGCATGGACCCCTCCATCAGCCACATACCGGTTTGTAAGTGGAAAGGCGTTGTCGGTAAGTTTAAACCTTGCTGCAATCCTTTGACAAGCAACGACAGCAGTTGCACCAAATTGGGGTCCCAGCGTTTTTCGGATTCTGCCTCGCACTCAGCGAAACTACGGGCAGCACATTCCGCCTCCGAGAGGGTTTCTCCTTGGGTACTGCGCAAGTGATTGAAGCGCTGTTGGAAAGCTACCACCAAACCCAAAATCCGCGATTCCAGGGGAATTTCTTCTCCTGACAGGTGACCGGGTTGCCCCTGACCGTCCCAACGTTCGCTTTGATGGTTGATAATTTTAGCAATGGCTTGCAGCCGTGGCATTTTTCGCAGTACTTGGGCACCGGAAGGAATGGGGCAGCTGGGGGCATCAGTGGCGTCGGTAGCACCTAACAGGCTTAAAGGGCTCAAACGATGCAGCAAAGCTGCCAAACGCAGTCGTTTGACCTGCCAGGCGGGCAAATCCAGCAATTGTCCCATCATTTCTGTCAAAACGCTGGTTTCGTTGGCAGCTTGGGGATTTACCGGGTCGAACTCGTCGATGAGTTGTGCCATCCGCAAAAAAGATTGCAGTTCGTTGGCGACCAGGTTTTGCTGCAAGGCATCTTGATGGGCTTTGGATACGTTGGATTCGGGGAAACCAAAGCTGGATTCGTGGTGGCGCAGGTAATCTACCACCCGACCGACGACGGTACAGATAAAATCTGGGCTGGGGGCAAAGCGTTTGGTGTGCTGGCGGTAGGGGGCTACTTTTTCGTTGAGAAAACTTTGCAATTGTGGTTGGTAGCGACCGGTATGGGCGATCGCCAGTTCCATGGCTTCCAAGACCAAATGCGGTTCAAAGGTCCAAAACCCGTAAAATTTTCGTTCCAGATCCGAGTGCGGCTTGTCGTCTTCGCTGTATTCCTCCGGTGGAAGTTCTTGGCACAAAACCATGGCGGTGTAGCTAGGCGAGAGGATAATTAAGTGCCATTCGTGGGCTACCGGATCCTCGGGTTCAATGGGAACCAGGGTAACGTTATCGTTTTTGCTAGCCCCTTCAGCAAAACCAGCCTCTGGTTGGGCCAAAATGGTAATGTTTTGAGACTTAGCAGCTAATTGCTGGTAGCGTTCTGCCTCTTGCATGTACCATTTCCCCTGTTGGAAGGCCGCCAGCACAATCGGTTCCTCTTCCAATTCTAAAATGCTGTCTTCCAGGGCGTGGCACAGGGCAATGAGCGTATTTTTGTAGTATACCCCGTACTGCAAAGGTGTATGGGGATAGTTGCCATCTCCGTTTTGATGGGCTGCCGCTAGTTTTTGCAGAATCGAACCTGACCGCATATCTTTTGGTTTTGTATAGTAGCTTTCCTTATGAAAAGTATAAGCGATCGCAGGGGAAAGTGAAAAAAGCCCGGGCTTCTTTCATAGGTTTCTTTACGTTTTTTTAGGTATTGTTACAGAAATATAATTTTGTTAACTTGCCTCCTCATGGGGATTGGCGTTTTTGTCTGTGGGGGTCACCGTAAAAGCCAGTACGGTTTCGTCCAAGCCCTTCAATTTTAAGGAACGGAACTTGGTAATTTCATCATCTTCCAAATAATCGGCCACTGCCGCCGATACCAAAATGGCATCCGGGTCCGCCGCTTCTTGCAAACGGGCCGCAATATTCACGCTGGGACCGATCGCGGTATAATCGGAACGTTCCGTACCGCCAAACATGCCCACCACCGCCGTTCCTTGGTGGATGCCGCAGCGGAAGCGCACCTGGGGCAGACCTTCCGCGCGCCAGCGTCGGTTGAGTTCGGCTAGGGAACGGTGCATTTGCCGGGCAGACTCAATGGCACGGTGAATTTGTTCGTTGGGGGTGAGGTCTTCCGGGGCACCATATAGCGCCATCACCGCATCGCCGACAAATTTATCCACCGTACCGCCCTGTTGGAACACCGCTGCCGTCATTTCTGCCAAATATTCGTTGAGAACTTGTGCCACCCGGCGCGATCGCAAATTGTTGGCCAGCTCCGTAAATCCTACAATATCGCTAAACAAAATGGTAATCAAACGCGGTTCCGGGCGCAGATCCAGAGACAATTCCCCGGTAGCCGCTTTTTCCACCATGGAAGGGGGCAAAAACCGTCGCAACACCGATTCCGTGAGGTAGCGATTTAGCTGTGCCACCCGACGTTCGTTCTCCTTCAACGATAGCAAATTGCGCACCTCCGCCAGCAACTCGCGATCGTTAAACGGTTTCGACAAGTAAGCATCCGCCCCTTTTTCCACCCCTTCAATGCGGGTATCTTCGTTCACCTTCGCCGTCAGCAGCACAATGGGAATTCCCTTAAACCGTTCTTCCTCCCGCAACATGGAAATCATATCCAACCCCGACACCACCGGCATCATCAAATCCGCCACAATCAAATCTGGATGGTAGTTGTGGGTAACCTGGATGCCTTCCGCGCCATTGCGCGCCAGCAGCACTTGATAGCCTTCCCCTTTCAGAATCGAGGCCACATAGGTACGCAAATCGGCATTATCATCCACAAACAAGATTTTTTTCTGTTCCGGGTCCTCCAGTTCTGGGGCAATTTCCCAATTGGGAATTTCGGTGGTTTGGGAAGTACTGGCATCGGTGGTGGTGGCACTGTCTTGCAATTCCGTTTCCAAATCCGCCAGTTCTACGTCTGCCCCAGCAATTTCCGATTCCGCCGGCACTTCAATCACTTGTTCTGGGGGCAAATGGGCGCAACCAGTGGGCAACCAAATGGTGAAAGTACTGCCTTCGCCTTCCACCGAATCCACAGTAATTTGCCCGCCGTGCAATTCCACCAATTCTTTAGCCACCGCCAAGCCCAAACCGCTACCTTCGTAAGCCCGGTCGGTGGCACTGTCACCCTGGCGAAAGCGGTCGAACAGGTAGGGGATTTGGTCGGGGGGAATGCCAATGCCCGTATCGGCAATTTGAATCAAGCAGTAGCCGCCCACATGTTTGGCACCAACGGCGATTTCTCCGCCCGAAGCAGTGAATTTCATGGCGTTGGAAAAGAGATTGTATAGAACTTTATCAAATTTTTCTAAGTCAATGTAGACAGAGGGGCATTCTTGTAGGTTGGCTTTTAGGTTTAAGCCTTTGCGTTCGCAGTACGGATGGAAAGCATCGATAATTTGCCTCAGGAGATTTTCCAATCTACAGGGACGAAAACGGGGCTGCATTTTACCCGCATCTAATCTATGTAAGTCCAGTAGCTGGTTGACCATGCGCAGCAGACGGCGGGAATTGCGCAAAGCGATCGCAGCTTGTTCTGGAGGTAAGCCAGTTTCGCTATTGGCAGCCGCCTCCAACGGACCCATCATCAAGGTTAGCGGCGTGCGGAATTCGTGGGAAATATTTTGGAAAAATTCTGTTTTTTGTCGGTCTAAAGCCAGCAATCGTTCCGCTTGTTGCTTGGTTTTTTGATACAAACGGGCGTGTTGTACCGCGATCGCAGCTTGCGCGGCTACAGCTTCCGCCAGGTCGATTTCCGAAGCCACCCAATGGCGGCTGCGGTCGGCTTGACGCAGGGAAATACTACCAATAATCTGACCGTCTACCAGCAACGGCACCACCAACAACGCTTTCGCCGAGACCCGGAACGGCGCGTCAAACACTTCCTCTTCGGAATAGTGGTTAATATCGTTGATGGCGACTGGCTTTTGCGTTTGCAATAACTGTTGCAACAGGGTATTGCCGGTAATGGGTACCCGCGAAGTGGGCAAACCTTGAGCGCGACCTGGGGAACCGGCGGTGGTGTTTTCTCCCGTTTCGCGGATAGGTTGGTGTTCGTCCGAAGTTTCGGTTTGCTGCCGTTCGTACAGACCCACGCACTGCACGTACTCGTCTTCGGCAGTCCACAGGGAAAGGGCACAGCCATCCACCTGCAATGCCTGCCCCAACTGCTCGGTAATCGCCGCAAAAATTTCCCTCGGTTCCAAGCTAGAGCGAATGGCACTGGTAATGCTATTGATGAGGGCTTCCCGCTGTGCCAGTGCCCTCACCTGTTCGTAGGCGCGCGCTTGGGAGAGGGTTAAAGCTGCCTGGTCGGCCACCATAACCACCAACTGAATTTCGTCGTCTTGCCAGACCCGTTCTTCCCCGCATTGGTGCAAGGCTAACACCGCCAGTACCGACCAATCCTGGGGTCTGCCGTATTGCTGGCTGCACAGGGGAACAATCAAACTGGAGCGAATGTCGTTGTCTCGGTACGCTTGGGCGCGTTCGGGGGAAGCTTGGATGCGTTCGTCGCTGCTGGCGTCGTTGGCAACAATCACATCTTGGGTTTCCCAAACGGTTTTCAAAAGTTGCTCGCTCTGGGCGTCGGTTTTCGGTTCTGCTTGGCTGGCGGGAACCATGGGAATGGGGGAATAGCTGTTGCTGCCGTTTGAGTGGCGGTTGTGGGCGTGGGAGTTGCGGGAGGTGTAAATTAGGGGGTCTTCGTGACCCTGTTCGTCGGAGACCGGCCGCAGCAAGCAGTAGCTCACCTCAAACATTTGCCCCACGGTTTCCACAATGGTTTGTAGGATTTGTCGGTAGCTGAGGGCGCTGCGAATGGTGTTGGTAACGGCGTTGAGGAGGGATTCTTGCCGCAGAGTGCGCCGCAGTTCCCGGGTCCGCCTTTTCAGGAGGCTGTGAGTTTCTACGGCTTGGCGTACCGCTTGTTTTAGTTCCTGGGCGTTCCAGGGTTTGGTGACGTATTTAAAAACTTGCCCGCTGTTGATGGCCTCCACGAGGTCTTCCACGTCGCTGTAGGCGGTGATGATAATCCGAATGACATCCGGGTATTGGGTGGCGGTAATGCTGAGAAATTCCGTGCCGCTCATCTGAGGCATGCGTTGGTCGGTGATGATGACGGCAATATCATCCCGCGACGCTAAAATTTCTAGCGCGGAGGCGGCACTACGAGCTTGCAAGACTTCGTATTCTTGATAGAACGTGCGGTACAGTAAATCTAGATGATCGGGTTCGTCATCCACAATCAGGATTTTGGGGAATTTGGTTGCTTCTACGCTCATGCACCGCTCTCCTGCTGCTTGCCGGGAAATACGACCCACAATTTATGCTATGGGGCAGGTACGGGGGAGATTGGTTTGATGGCTCCTACCGTACCAGTTGCTTATGGTCTCCCCGATTGATTGCTGGTTCCACAGTAGCTGTTCGCGCCACGCACCCATATGGGAAATGGAAATGGTTTCCCTATAAGACCAATTTACCTTGCTATGGTGCCAAAAGCACCATGGCCTACGATGCTGCTTGCGATCGCGAGGGAAAAGTTTTGGGGGTGGGAGGGGAGGAAATGGCAAAAGTTGGGTGATTTTTTCTCCAGATATAGATTGGTGTTGGGTGGGAACTTTCCACGCATGCACCCCGATCCTTATTGTTTATTGTATTTTGATTTTTTTCTGGTGGGGCAAGAATTCATGGCCTGAGTGGAAAAATTTGGATCGAACCATCAGGGGTTGTCTGTTTTTGGGGTTCGGATGGATAGGCACAGACAGCCACGATGGCGATGGGGAAAAGGAATTTCTACGGCGATCGCTGAAAAATTTGGTGGTCTTTGGGCCCCCGATCGCAAAGGTCTGCTGCTATCATCCTAATACAGGCATGGATGGGGAATATGGGAACCAAGGCTGGAAAGGATTCCCCAAACCACACCAAAAGAACCCATTGTGCGGGGGTTGGTATTTTGTCTGTTCGCTCTACGGCTGCGGCGTTTGGTGTGCCACGAACGGATAACGGTATCGCGCCACTGCCATTGGTTCTGTGCTTTTGTTCTATGTTGGGGATTGTTAGGCACCGCCATGCAAACTTTTTCTGAAAATACCACGGTTCGGCTAGGGAATTCCCACGTTTTGGTGCGTTCCGCTTCCCTTCAAGATGCGCCCACCCTAGCGGATATTCTGACGGTGGGTTTTTATTCTCAAACGGGGGTTTGGGGGCTGATTTATCCCTTGGTACGGTTGGGCATTTACGAGGATTTGCGCCAGCGCTTGCGCGGCCATACCCCCTACTATGTCTGTTTGGCAGCCACCCTTCGTACCCACTATCGTAGCGGGGGGGTGGGGAAGTGGGGTCCGGAACAAATTGCCGGTACGGTGGAAATGAGCCAACGTACGCCTTCCCCTTGGGAAAGTCGCGGCGGCCCCTATTTATACGTTTCCAATTTGGCGGTCAAACCGACGTTTCGCCGTTGCGGGGTGGCTAGTCAGCTATTGCTGGCTTGCGATCGCGTGGCCTGGCGGTGGGGATTTACAGATATTTACTTGCACGTTCTCGAAGAAAATCAAAGCGCTCGTGCCCTATATGAGAAAATTGGCTATCAATTAGCAGGTATGGATTTTTCGCCCCGCCTTTTGTGTTTTCAGCCACCGCGGCGGTTGTTGTTGCGCAAGCGAATTCGCGGTGAGGGGTAGCGTTGGGCATGGGGGCATGGAGGCATCGGTACGCCCCCAAAACCAAGCCCCCCAAAACCGAACCTACTTCACCGCCTGCACACCGGCGCGGTCTAAAATTTGCGGGATGAGTTCTTCTCGCTTCACTGCCATAATGTGCACTCCGTGGCACAGTTGCCGCGCCATTTGAACTTGTTCGGCGGCAATGTTGATGCCTTCTTGTAAGGGTTCGGAGGCTTTTTCCAAACGCTCTATGGTTTCTTCACTGATATGAACGCCCGGTACCATTTTATTGATAAAACGCGCATTTTTAGCAGATTTTAAGAGAAAGATACCCGCCAAAATTGGCTTGTTGCAGCCGGCGGCGATTTGATTCATGAATTTATCTAGACGATCGAAATCAGAAATAAGCTGACTTTGGAAAAATTGAGCGCCGGCCGCTAGTTTGCGTTCAAAACGACGCTGCAAACCGGACCAACTCCGAGATTCGGGATCGACGGCAGCACCAGGAAACAAGTCGGTTGCACCATCTGGCATCGGATTTTTGTGGAAATCGACGCCGCGGTTGAGTTTGCCGATTAAGTGCAGCAAACGCACCGATTCCATGTCAAATACGGCTTTGGCTTTGGGGTGGTCGCCGGCTTTGACTGGGTCGCCAGTGAGAGCCAAAATATTGCGAATCCCCAATGCATAGGCACCGGTCAGGTCGGCTTGCAAGCCAATGCGATTGCGATCGCGGCAGGCAAACTGACAAACGGGTTCGATACCGTATTGCAATAAAATGGCAGAAACCGCCAGGGGCGACATGCGCATGACGGCGCGACTGCCATCGGTAATATTAACGGCATGAACGCGATTTTTCAGGTTCTGTGCCAGTTCTAGGGTATGGCTGGGATCGCCTCCTTTCGGGGGCGTAATCTCAGCGGTTACGAGGAATTTCCCCGATTTCACGGCTTCGCGGAAGCCAGAAAGAGGGGTACAAACGGTGGGATTTTGTGTAAGAGTAATAGCGATACTCCTTATTATTTACTACACAAAAGTACACTCTTGATTATCTAGGAAAAAGGTGCAGAAAAAAGCATAGTTTAAAAATCTCAATCCCGATATGCGCCCCTAAATGCTATTTTGGCGATCGCTACGCTCAGCCGGCTGGGGAAAAACGCGATCGCCAAAACCTGCCTCTTGCCTCCGGAAATGGGGAAATCTGCCGCACCATCACCCCATCGCGATCGTCTATTGCTAGCACGAAATTCCTCCGAGGAAGATGATATAAAAAAAAATTATCATCAAATGTCAACAAATCCCCATTGATTGGCAACAAGCTGCGGGCATCTCCAGGGCAACCCGGAAAGGGTTGCCAAAACGACCAATTTGTGGGCAAGAAACCTTTCATAGGGGACGGGAGAATCCCAAAGCATCACGTACCCGTTGCAGGGTTTGCTCGGCAATGGCAGCGGCTTTTTCCCTGCCTTGACGCAACACCGATTCCAAATATCCGCGATCGCGAACAATTTCCTGGTACTTTTGCTGAATGGGTTTGAGTGCTTCCACCGTAGTTTCCGCTAGCAAAGGCTTAAACTGCCCCCAACCCATATCCTGGCATTCAGCCGCCACCGTTTCCTTATCTTTGCCCGACAGTAGCATGTACAAACTCAGCAAATTGTGACATTCCGGGCGTTCGGGGTCGTCAAACCACAATCCCCGGGTGGGGTCGGTTTTGCAGCGTTTGATTTTCCGCTGGATCGCCTCGGGAGAATCGAGCAAATTAATCCGACTGCCTTCTGCCGGCTCAGATTTGGACATTTTCTTCGTGCCATCGGTGAGACTCATCACCCGTGCCCCCACTTGGCGAATATCCGGTTCTGGCAGTTTCAATACCGAATTCTCGCCGTTGCCGTATAGGTAATTCAAACGGGCAGCAATATCGCGGGTCAGTTCCAAATGCTGCTTTTGGTCTTCCCCCACCGGTACCTTATCGGCATCGTACAGCAAAATATCCGCCGCCATCAGCACGGGATAATCCAACAACCCGGCATTAACATTTTCCCCTTGTTTGAGGGCTTTCTCTTTATACTGCACCATATCGTCCAGCCACGCCAGGGGAGTCAGGCAGTTCAGCAGCCAGGTCAGCTCGCTGTGGGCGGGGATATGGGATTGTACGAAAATGGTAGAATTTTCCAAATCGATGCCGCATGCCAGGTACAGTGCCGCAATGGTGTAGGTATCGGCGGCGAGTTGAGCTGGGTCGTGGGGCACCGTGATGGCGTGCAAATCCACCACGCAAAAGAAATTTTCGTATTCGTACTGTCGTTCTACCCAGTTGCGGATAGCTCCCAGATAGTTGCCTAAATGTAAATTTCCGGTCGGTTGAACGCCAGAAAGAACGCGCTGTTTACCCATAATTTCTGCGATAACGCCATTCGTACCCCATCCAGTCTACACGATCGCGTCGGTTGCAGGCCATTTAGCTGCCCACCGCCCAAGCACCATCCCAGTTTTCGGCGGGGGGTTCCCGCAGCAGTTGCTGGCATCTCGCCAGTTGGGTGGCGGCAGCTTTGTCTTGGCTGTCTAGTTCCAAGACGGTGGCAAATTCCCCCATGGCGATCGCAAATTGGCGGTTGAGGTAATATTCCCGCCCTTTTTGATAGTGACCCAAAACTTTTTGGCGCTCGGGGGAAAGGGAGTCGCCGGCAAATCCCAAAAACTCGTAAATGGTCATTGCCTCCTCGTTGCCCGGCAGGCGAATCAAATCCAACTCCCGGGTTTGAATGCGATCGCTACATAGCTTGTAAGTTGCCGTACTGAGCACCATCCCGCAACCGTACTGTTTGCTAATCTTTTCTAAAAAATGGCTAATATTCACCCCATCGCCAATAGCCGTCAATTTCATCCAGCTGCGGCTGGATTGGGTTTGGCGAATCAGCCGTTCCGAGTGAATCCCCATACCAATTTGCACTTCCGGTTGATTTTGTCGGCGCTGGCGTTCGTTCAACTGAGCCACTTTTTGTTGCAAATGGTTGCCTGCCCTCACTGCATGCCAGGCATGGTCTTCCAAACTTTCGGGCATGCCAAAAATCAAAATCGTGCGATTGCCCAAACACAAACATTCCACACCGTTGGCAAAGGTTTGTTTGTACTCAAAAGCCACCTCTGCCAGTTCTTCAAAGTAATGGGCAAGCAATCCCATCACATCTGCTTCCCCCAATTTCTCTTTTAAGATGGGGTAGCTGGAAACATCGCAAAACAAAATCGAACTGGGTTTTTGGTTCACCGTCAGCTGCAAGCGAGCTGCTGTTTCTGGCGCAACCACGCCGCGGTCGGTTTCTTTTTTTGGGTAATGATTCAATTCCATGGGGGTCCACTTCCATACACAACAAACAAAATGCTGATTTATTTTTCCGTCAGCCGCCAGACGCCATCCCAATCTTCCGGCGGAGGTTCTTGCAGGAAATGCTGGCAGCGTTGCAAGTGCAGTTGGGCAGCTTTGTTGTTTTTATCCAGTTCCAAGACCGTTCCAAATTCTGACATGGCGCGGGCAAACTGCCGGTTGAGATAAAAATCCCGACCGCGTTGGTAGGCATCCACCAATCGCATGGTTTCGTCGGAGAGGGTTTGCGATCGCAAGCCCACCACTTCGTAAATTGTCACTGGTTCGTGCCTGCCTTTCACAGTAATATAATCCAGCTCCCGCACGTAAATTTTATCGGCACAGGGTTGGTACGTTTTCTCGCTGATAATAATATCGCAGCCGTAGTGCTTGCTCGCCCCTTCCAACCGGGAAGCCAAGTTCACGCCATCGCCGATGGAGGTCAGTTCCATGCGTTTGCTGGAACCAATGTTGCCGCTGACCACTTCGTCGGAGTGAATGCCAATACCAATGCGAATAGGTTGCTTGCCGTTTTCCTGTTGCTTTTGATTGAACTTCACCAAGCGATGGCGCATTTCCACGGCGGTTTGCACGGCCATCCATTCGTGGTCGTCAAAGGGAACCGGCGACCCAAAGACCGCCATAATCGCATCGCCAATATATTTATCCAAAGTACCTTTGTTGGCGAGCACCGCATCGACCATGGATTCAAAATATTCGTTGAGCATGTCCACCACTTCTTCTGCTTGCATGCCTTCGGTGAGGGTGGTGTAGCTGCGGATATCGGAAAACAGCACCGATACTTCCCGTCGTTCCCCGCCGAGTTTGAGTTCGCCGCTGGAGAGGAGGGTTTCGGCGACATCTTGGGTCATGTAGCGGTAGAGAGTGCTCTTGAGGCGTTTTTCGTCGCTGATGTCTTCCATGACCACCAAGGCACCGTAGACGTTATCCGGATCGCTGGCATCGGCGATGGAATTAATAGATAGGTTAATGCTGTGTTGGGCCTTGGAATTGTGTGCCAGCAGGGTTTGTTCGGGATAGTATTGCTGGCGGGATTTATCGTCTTTGGGGTGCAAGGCGGCTGAGAGCCAGTTGGCAAAATCCCCTTCTTGAATTTTCAGTAAGTTGCTGATGGGATACCCGTCAATGCGATCGCTTTCTTCATATCCGAGCAACTGTTTGGCACTTTCATTGGCAGCAATCACATCGCCGTCGTCGTCGGTAGAAATCACCCCATCGGTCAAACTGCGCAGGATATCCCGCTGCATTTGTTCCTGCTGTTTGACGGTGGCGAAGAGTTTGGCGTTTTGCAAAGCCACCCCGGCTTGGATGTTAAAGGCTTTCATAAACTCCATGTCGGATTTGTTGAAGCTGGCTTTCCAACGTTCCGGAGCTTGCGGCCAATCTTTGGGGTCGTAGGGGGGATGGTCGCCGGGTTTAATTTTGTTTACCAATTGGGTAACGCCAATGAGTTCGCCGTCGCCGTTGAAGACAGGCATGCACAGCAGGCTGCAGGTGCGAAAACCAGTTTCTTGGTCGGTTTGTTTGGCGGTTTGGGAGCCGGGATGGTCGTATAGGTCGAAGGGAATAATCAACGGTTCTTCGGATGCGGCTACTTGACCGGCAAAACCGGCATTGCGGGGAATTCGGAGTTCTTTGGGGGTACCGTCATCCAGTTGGATTTGGGTCCACAGTTCGTTTTTTTCTTCGTCGATGAGCCAGAGGGTGCTGCGAGCTGCATTCATGAGCTTTCTGGCTTCTTCCATCACTTTTTTGAGGGTTTCTTGCAGGTCGAGGCTGCTTTTGCTCAAGGATTGAATGGCAGCCATTAAGGCTTCGGCAGCTCGCTGGCGTTGGATGGCTTTGTAGAAAGAGCGGGAAGATTCGAGTATCAGCCGAATGGAGGGGGCAAATTCTTCAAAGAGTTTTTCGTCTTCTTGGGTGAATCCTTGTACGTCTACCCGCTCCGAGAGGGGGACTTGGTTGGGATGGTCCAGTTTTTTGATTTTGTTAATCAGCTGCACTACGGCTACCAAATCCCCGTTATCGTTGAGCAGGGGAAGGGTGAGCATGGTGTAGGTACGGTAGTGGTTTTTCTTGTCGAATCCCTTGGCAGCTTCCGAGCGCGGATCGTCGTAAAAGTCGTAGGGAATGTTGACGGTTTTCTTGAAGGTGGCGACTTCTCCGGATATGCCCTTGTCGGATGGAATTCGCAGTTCTAGGGGTTTGCCGTTTTCTCCTTTGGCGACAATTGACCACAGTTCGTCGCGGTCTTCATCCAACAGCCAAATGGTGGTGCGATCGGCACCCAGCAGTTCTCCAGTTTTGAGGGTAATGGAGCGCAGCATTTCCTGGAGGATTTCGTCAAACCCTTGATTGCCCAGAACGTTATCCAGCATGGATAGGGTTTGATTGACGACTTTGAGTTTTTCCTCAACGTCGCTGACCACTTGTTTGAAGGTATCTTGGGTCAAGGGTGCCAAGAAGTCGGAAAAGGTGCCTTTGGTGGTGGTGAGGGCACTGCTGCTGGATTCTTTGGGTGGGGGCACCGAACCAGGAGAAAACTCGCTATTGGGGTTGGTTGGGGTCATGTCGATAATGCTGCGATCGGAAGCTTCAATAGCACTGCTGTGGGCAGTGCGGGGGGTGCCAGTGCGATCGCTATGAGAAGCGGTGTTTGGGCTGGCACTACCGATTTGGTTGTTCGTGTCCCACGTAGACCTATCGCCGGGTGCAGTTGTCATAAATCTTTTCTCTATAGAATTTTTGCGGACCGACCGAGGGTGGCAACCGTTTGTTTCCCTGGTGGTTTGGGAATGTCCACGACCATCATCGGTTAGTTGGGACGGTCAACGAGCGATTCGGTGTGCTGACGGGCGATGGAAACGGCTAACCAGTGAAAGCGGTTCGGAAAAGTTGTCCATAATTTTTCCATCATGGTAGCTCAATCAGATTCTCGATCGCGACAGGCTAGATAGAATTCTTTAAGGGAATTTAAGGGGAATGGGAGGGGGTTTGGGACTGGGATTCCTTATGGGAAGCAGGTTGGCTCGATTTTGGTGTGGGAGGGGGGGAGCTGCTGGCCAGTAAGGAGGCGTTGTTTTGATTTTGGGGATGGGTTTGGCGGAAGTTGGCTGCTTGGGCGAGTAGGGATTCGGCAAAGGCGATCGCTTCTTGGGCGGATTGACCGCCGGCCAGTTGGGCGAGTTCGTGCTGTCTTTGTTGGCGATTTGCCAAAGCATCCACTCGCACTACGGTTCTTTCTTCTGGGTCGGTGGCGGCGTCGGCGGCGATCGCTTGTTTGTTGATGCGAAAATGGCTATCGGCCATGGCAGCCACTAGGGGTTGGTGGGTAACGCACAGGACTTGATGTTGGCGGCTGAGTTGGTGCAGTTTTTCGGCGATGGCTTGGGCCACTTTGCCGGAAACCCCCACGTCGATTTCGTCGAAAACTAGGGTTTTGCGCCAGAAGGTGGGAAGGTCGCGGTTGCCGTTGCTGCTACTGGCATGTTGTTGGGCGAAACAGGCTTTCAGGGCCAGCAAAAAGCGACTCATTTCTCCGCCGGAGGCAATTTCGCTAATCGGTTGCAGGGGTTCCCCGGGGTTGGGGCTGAATTGGAAGCTGACCCGATCGCTGCCGTTGTTGGTAGGGGGGATGGCTTCGATGCTCACGCGAAATTGCACTTTGTCCATAGCTAAGGGTTTGAGGGCGTTGACCAATTCGGTTTCTAGGCAATTGGCGGTTTGACGTCGTTGCTGGGTCAGCTGGCGGCAGGCGGTTTGCAGGATTTCCCAAGTTTCGTCTCGCTGTTTTTCCCGGGCTTCTAAAGATTCTTGAGAGTTGGTCAGTGCTTCTAGTTCCGCTTCCACTTGCTGGTAGTGAGCGATCGCTTCGGCCAATGTGGGACCATATTTGCGACAGATCGGTTTTAATTCTTGAATGCGTTCTTCGATTTGCTGCAATTGTTGGGGGTCAGTTTCCAGTTGTTCCGCATAACTTCCCATTTGCCGCCCGGCTTCCATGACTTGCGTTAGCGCATCCCGGACCATTTCCCAGGTAGACTGTAGCTGTGGGTCGTACTGTACCATGGTTTGGAGGGTGGATTCGGCTTGGGCGAGCAAGTCCATGGCACTGGGAGCTTCTTCGTTGCTGGTATAAAGCCAACTATAAACCTGAAATCCCGACTGTTGTAAGTCCACAGTGTGGCTGAGGCGTTTTTTCTCCTGTTGTAAAGTATCCAACTCCTGGGGGTCTTGCAGGTTAGCTTCGGAAAGTTCCTGTTGTTGGTAAGCCAGCCAATCCTGACGCTGCAGCCTTTCTTGCTGGGAACGGCGGTGGCGGTCGAGGGTTTGTTGAACTTGTTGGTACTGCTGGTAGGCACTGGCCACTTCCCGTACTTGCTGGCGTACGCTTTCGCCACCGTAGGTATCCAACCAGGCAAGTTGATATTGGGGTTTGCCCAGGTTCACCGTTTGCCCTTGGGCGGTAATTTCCACCAAGCGATCGCGCAATTGCGACATTAGCTGGCGGTTGACCAAAACACCATTGAGGCGGGAACGACTACGCAGGTTCCCCGTACGCGCCACCAATTCCCGGCTGCAAACCAGGATATTCCCTTCCAACAGTTCGATTTCTTGTTCTTGCAACCACTGTGCCACGCTGGTTTCCAACTCAAACGTGGCTTCCACCAAAGCACGGTTGGCACCGGTACGAATGGCGCGGCTGCTACATTTTTCTCCCAAAGCAGCCAGCAGGGCATCGAGGATAATGGATTTACCAGCACCGGTTTCGCCGGTTAGTACGTTCAAGCCGGTACCGAATTCCAACTCCAGAGAGTCGATGAGGGCAAAATTTTCGATTCTCAGAGACAATAACATAATCGCTTGGCGACGAAGTTTGGGGCGACGGCAGCGATCGCTATCCGCCGGCAGTCCATTTCTATAATAGGAGGCAATGGCTGTTGAGAGCAGGTAGGTACGCTAAGCTAGTTTTAGCAGTTAGGTGCTTGTATCCAAGCCCAAACTCGTCCAAATTTTCAGGAAAACCATACCTAGGTGGGAACCTACCCCCATCGTAAACAGCCGCCGAGGTTTCGGTTGGTGGTAAAATTGTTACAATACGTTACGAAGTGGTTCCCATTTTTTATTCGGTAAGCTATGCAACGGCAAAACACCATGTCTGAAAGCAAAACAGCTCGCGGCGAGTACCGTCCCCTTGCCGCCCACAACTCGCAAGCATCGCGAACCCCCATCGTTCCCGAACCCGGTACGCCAACGGTAGATATGGAACCAGAAGTGGTACAACCGAATCGGGAACCACTTCCGCGCGAAATCGTACAGGGGGAAGCTCCCGAGGGAATGCGCTACGACCCCGAAGCGATCGCTGCTTACTTCCAACGCCGTCCTTTCCAAGTCCTCTTCCGGCTCTTACAAATCGTCAGTGCTTTCATCACCACCGTATTTGGTTGGTTGTGGGATCAAGCCACCGGCAGGGTCCAAAAAAACGAAGCCAAGCGGGCAGAAGAACTACGCATCACCCTCACCAACTTGGGTCCGGCCTTTATCAAAGTCGGACAAGCCCTCTCCACTCGCCCCGACTTAGTACCGCCAATTTACCTCGACGAACTGACCCAACTCCAAGATAAACTCCCTCCCTTTTCCAACGAAATTGCCTTTCAATTTATCGAAGAAGAACTGGGTCAAAAACCCCACGAACTCTACGCCGAACTTACCGACCATCCCGTTGCCGCCGCTTCCTTGGGACAAGTTTATAAAGGCAAATTAAAAACCGGAGAAACCGTAGCGGTGAAAGTCCAGCGTCCGGGATTGGCAGCCAGAATCTCCCTGGATATGTATATTCTGCGCCAGGTAGCCATTTGGGCCAATCGAATAACCGGCGATCGCTTCAAAAGCGATTTGGTTGGCATCATGGACGAATTCGCCACGCGCATCTACGAAGAAATGGACTACAACCAGGAAGGTGCCAACGCCGAACGCTTCCGTCGCCTCTACGGTCACATCAAAGGCATTTACGTCCCCTGCATCTACTGGCAATACACCGACCGCCGGGTATTGACCATGGAATGGGTAGAGGGCACCAAACTCACCAATATTGAAAAACTGCAAGCCCAAGGCATTCAAGCTACGGAACTGGTAGAAGTGGGCGTTCAGTGCTCCCTACGTCAGTTGTTAGAACACGGTTTCTTCCACGCCGACCCCCACCCGGGCAACTTACTTGCCACCCGCGATGGCAGGCTGGCCTATTTGGACTTCGGTATGATGAGTGAAGTCAAGGAACACCAGCGCTACGGCTTAATTGAAGCGGTGGTACATTTGGTCAACCGGGAATACGAAAGTTTGGCGCAGGATTACGTCAAATTAGAGTTTCTAACGCCAGATACCGATTTAACGCCGATTGTACCGGCGCTGGAACAAGTATTTAACAATGCTTTGGGAGCAAGCGTTGCTGAGTTAAACTTCAAAAGCATTACCGACCAGCTTTCGGAGTTGATGTACGAATATCCTTTCCGGGTGCCTGCCTACTACGCCCTGATTATTCGTTCTTTAGTAACTCTAGAAGGCATTGCTATTAAAGTAGACCCCAATTTTAAAGTTCTCAGCAAAGCCTATCCCTACGTAGCCAAACGGCTGCTTACCGACCCTTCGCCGCAACTACGTTCGTCCCTGAAAGCGCTTCTATTTAAAGAAGGACAGTTCCGCTGGAATCGCCTGGAAAACCTACTGCGCAACGCTCGGGATAATGAAGATTACGATATCAGCCATGTGGTGAACCAGGCGCTGGAGTTTCTGTTTTCCGAACGCGGTGCTTTTGTGCGGGAGTATCTGGTTGATGAAATTGTCAATCGCATGGATAAGGCTTCCCAACAGGCGCTGGAAAATACCCGAGCGGTGATGAACGAGTGGTTGGGGTCGTCTTCTCAATCCCAGCTACCGGCAAACCACCATCAAACTCACAATGGCGGAGAAGCCACGACCGAACAAGACCGTATTGTCCGGATTTGGGGGATTTTGCAGGAAACTCCTGGATTCGACCCTACGCAGTTGGTGCAGTTGGTACCGGGATTGCTGGCAAAACCGGAGTTTCAGCGTATGGGTCAGGAAGTGGCTGGCAATTTGGCGCAAAGGGCGATCGCGCGTCTGATTCGCGAGTTTCTCCTGTCGGAAAGTGCCAATTCTAGCAATGGCAACGGCAATGGCAAGGCCTCCAATTCACGTTCTTTGCCCAATGGCTATATCTCTACCAACCAACACCATAGCAAGTAGCCAGTTTCCTAGGAAATCCAGCGGGAGAAGCAGATTTGTTTCTCACTTCTCCCAGCTGTTCTTTCTTTCTGATTTTTTTATAACCCCAAGATAAGCGTTGGCAGGAAAACATTTAGTATTTTTATTGCTACCCAAAATTTGCCCAGGGAATCCCGCAAAATAATTGAGAATCTTGTCAATTAAAAACGGAATTTCGCCTCTTGACTCGTGGGGATGGAAACTAGTAAAATCAGAAACCATAGTATGGGTACAAAGTATAGACAATTTTATCCTTAATTTTAATTTTTCCGCTGCATCTCCCATACTGACGTAGAAAAAATTCTTCGTTTTTGGGGGACGGAAAATTTTGGGTGCTTCCCTGTGTGCATGTATTTTTGTAAAGGCGATAGCACTTTTTTGACAAAAACTTCGTTTTGTGGTATGCAAATCAATTTTCTACGCTAGTGCCATTTTTCCATAGCGAGAACCATTTCAGCACAGAAAACAAAAAATTATTGTTGGCGCCGAAAATCGATAGAAATCCTAAGCATCCCCCCCGTCGCTGGTCAATGCCTCTCCCACCTCCAAACGAGCGCCATTGACAAAATCCCATCCCGATTGGGAACGCTTACCAGCCGGCTGTACGGTTTGCAAAAGCAACAAACCAGAACCCGTTTGCACAATAGGTCCGCGATTTTTCACAACTTCCACCACCGTACCCACCTTCTCGCTCAACTGGGGACGATCTTGACTGCTAGCATCGCGCGTAGCAATCCAGTTGGGGTCAATGCCTTGAAACTGTTCCTGAGGAAGCTGTTCCAAAACCTCCGAAAGTAGAGGTAAAGTTGCCGTCACCTTCAACGGTTCCCCACGGAAATAGGTAAAACAGTTGGGATAAAATCCCCGTACCTGATTGTGCAACTCCCAAGCAGAACGCCGCCAGCTCAAAAGATAATCCTGTTTTTGAATCAAACGGGCGTAGGAAGCTTCCGCATCGTTTTGTGGCGTAGGTTCTAATTTGCCAGCTTCTAAATTGAGCAGGGTTTCCACCAACAAATCAGCCCCCATTTGGGAAAGATTTTGCGCCACATCGCTGGCATTGTCCAACCAACCAATGGGGGTCTCCGCTTTTAGCAGCATAGGTCCGGTATCCATCCCTTCTTCCATTAGCATGGTGGTAACGCCAGTTTTGCTTTTGCCATCGTACAAACACCACTGTACTGGCGCTGCACCGCGGTATTCCGGCAGCAACGAAGCGTGGACGTTAACGCATCCCAAGCGCGGCATATCTAAAACCTGTTTGGACAAAATTTGCCCATAAGCCACCACCACAAAAACATCTGCTTGTAGGTTTTGCAGGTCTTCGAGGGTTTGTCGATCTTTTTTGAGGCGTTTGGGTTGCCATACGGGAAGGTTGTGGCTGCTGGCAAGGCGTTTCACCGGCGAAGGAATCAGCTGGCTGCCCCTGCCGCGGCGTTTGTCCGGTTGGGTAACCACACCAATCAGGTCAAAGGCACTATTGTCGATGAGTTTTTCTAGGGGAGGAACGGCGAATTGTGGCGTACCAAAGAAAACGATTTTCATATAGGAACCGATGGAAGTTCGATTTAGGAATAGGGAAGAATTTTGACTTCAATGCGCCGTTGGGTTTGGGGATTGGCCGTTCCCTCGGCGCTGGTGGTTGCTGTTTCCCCACTGGCAGCGAACCCCGTCGAACCGTACCCTAGCACGATCCAGCGATATTGAGAAGATAGTTCCCGTTGGAGATATTCGGCGATCGCGGTGGCTTGTTGAAAAGTAAAATCCAAAGCCTTCTGTTGGGGTTGGCTATCGGTATAAGCGCCAATCAAAACTGTGGAACGGGGATAGTTGCGCAATTCCGCCAATAAGTTATCCAAAATGGCGTTGGTGTCTTCTTTTAAGGTAACGCTTTGGTTTTCAAATAAAAAATCGCTGGGCAGAGAAATGGAAAGGACGTTTTCTGACAGTCCCACATGCTTGGATGCGGCGGTAAAATCGGTATTGGGAGTATCCGGTACCACATCCCCGTTGTTGGCGGCATCTAGCTGTTGCGCTAAAATTTCTAGGCGCATTTCCAATGGTTGCAAAGGACGGGTGTTGCCCAACTGTTGTTCTAGCTGGCTGGTACGACCGATGAGTTGGTTGTATTCTTGCTGCAGTTGCTGGAGTTGGGTTTGCAGTTGCTGGCGTTTTTGGGAAGTGAGGGTGGTTTTGGGAATTTCGACAGCGGGGGATGGTGATGTTGGAAAATTGGGTTCTGCTGGAGGATCTGGCGAAAAGAGTTGCTGCCGCCATTGTTCTACCAAGGGAGGTTGTTGGGGGGTAGTGGTAGCAAAACGCTGTGCCAAAGCCATGCCTATCAAGACGGCAACGCCACCGCCACCCACCAGCAATAGCAAACGCCAGATTAGGTTTAGTAAAGCCGAGATGGGATTGGGGGAAGATTGGCGAGAGGGAGGTTCCGATGAATTACTAGATGAAGTCAATGGCGCTGGCTCCTCAATCGTTGCTAAGCTAGGTTGGTTACTGGGGATGTTTGCGAGAAAAATTGGTTTGTGTGTTGGCTACATTTTTTTCGGCAATCCTACTTCTCTAGGATGCACCCAACGTCCGGCAAAATTAATGGTTTTATCTTCAAAAGTTCTCGCTTTTGCCAAAGCCGTCCGGATTTCTGCTTTCTCTAAGCGATCGCGAACGCCCCCTAAAATATACATCAGGAGTTTGCTAGCCAACTCCCGTCCTGCCACTCGAATTCTTCCTTTGTTAGGGTCGTATAAAACACCGTACCACACAGAAGCAGGATTTTCTATACGGCTGAATCCCCCCTTCTCGTCGTAGCGGCGCAATTTCGCCAAAATCTCCTCCAAAGAAAACTGTTGCCGATAAACCAAATTTCCCAAAGCCTTCGCTACCGCCACCTGACCCACAGGTCGAAACAAAATGTTGCCCTCGCCGCCTGGCTTTTCAAAATAAAAACGACGCAACGTCGGCGTTTCCCAACCTTGCTGCAATTTCTGATAGCTTGGCAACTCCATGAGATAATCGAACAGTTGCGCTACCGCTTCCATCCCTTCCTGTAATTCTTGCGTGTCTGGACGCAAGGGAATCAATCCTGGTTTGGGAGAATGCCAGTGGAGAAACTTAGGTTCTAAATATACTTGCACCATATCCTTCAGTGCCTGTAGTGTAGTTAAAACCGTCGATTTGGCAGCCACTGTAGCGCTATCCCAATTCATTCGCGGATTACGTCCTATTTCCTCCCGCAGTAAGGGATGGGTCACTGCAATCTGACGGCTAACAATAGAAAACCCATCATCTTCATCCAGCAACGCTAGCTGTCCTTTACTTAGCTTCACCGCCATTAAATTGGCATGGACAAAAATCGACCGAATTCGTTGCCTAGCTTCGTCGCGAGTTTCCCCTTTTGCTACTGCTGGCAGAAATTCAATCCCAATTTTTTCTGTAGCTACATTTTGCAGCTGGCGGCGAGTGACATGATACTCTCCCACCAAATCTTCAAGGGTAATTTCGCTGCCAACCGGTTTTTTGACTTTGCTATACTGTGGCAACCTGCCAGTTTCCAACAATTCCATCAATCCTTGGATTCCCATCAGACGATGTTGTCCGTCTAAAGCAAACATGGAACTAGATGGGGAAATCTCTAAAACTCCCACCGTTTTCTTCGCATCCAATGCCGTAAAATCCACAGCTGATTGTTTGGCGCGTTGGTTTTGATCCCACTGCGGCGCATCTGGGTCATCTACCCAATCTGGCGACACCACCACCAGCAATGCCGGAAATTTATGATTTTCCCGAATCGCAATATATTGCGCTAGCGGCGCTTGGCGCGACCAATCGAGAGGACGTTGCAAAATTTCGTTGATGGTTTGCGCGCTGCGTTCCACATCTTGGGTTTGCGGGTCTAGCTGTTGTTGAAATAAAGGCAATTCGGAAGCAAAGCCAATGTGGCGATGAACCCACTGTAAGGTGACCGAACTCACAAAGGCTGCGGTTTCTCCCATTTCCGTTTTTTGCACCAAAAGCCGGTCATCGCTGTTGAGATAAAAGTCGAGAAGTTGGGTCAGGGTTTGTCGCTGTTGCTTGTCTAGTTTCAATTCTGCTTTCCTATTGGCTTGCCTTCGTCCTGGATAAAAGTTTAAGCTATGAAGGCGAGTTTTTAAAAACTGATGGTCCCGTCAACCCCAGCCTGGTTGGTCGCCAGATACGAAGTCTCAGGGGGAGGCAAACATGAATACAAGCCAACAATCCCAACAGCAACCACAACAGCGTACGGTCGCTGAATTGGTAGAAGATATTGAAGCGTTAACCTCGGAAATCCAACAACTCTACTGTCAGGATGATATTCCCTGGATTGTTGGTTATTCCGGTGGTAAAGATAGTTCTACAGTTTTGCAGTTGGTTTGGAATGCGATCGCTAGCTTACCAGAAGAAAAAAGAACGAAACAAATTTACGTTTTAACGAACGATACCTTTGTAGAAAATCCTCTTGTATCTGCTTGGGTTCAAAAATCATTAGAACGAATGAAAACTGCTGCCCAAGAACAGAATTTACCTATCGAACCCAATTTAACAACACCAGCAATTAAAGATACATTTTGGGTCAATTTAATTGGTAAAGGATATCCAGCACCTAGACAAGGATTTAGATGGTGTACCGAACGAATGAAAATTCAACCTACTAATGATTTTATTCGCGGAGCAATTCGGGAAAATGGGGAAATAATTTTAGTTTTAGGAACTCGCAAAGCCGAAAGTACAAAACGGGCAAGCACAATGGCAAAACATCGCCATTGGCGAGTACGCGATAGATTAGATCAAAACCCCGACCATCCCAATTCCTTATTTTACTTACCCATTGAAGATTGGCGCACTGATGAAGTATGGCTTTACTTGAACCAATATCCCAATCCTTGGGGACATAGTAACAAAGATTTGTTTGGCATGTATCGGGGAGCAACAGCCGATAATGAATGTCCTTTGGTTGTAGATACTTCTACTCCCAGTTGCGGCGATTCTCGATTTGGCTGCTGGGTCTGTACGATGGTTAATAAAGACAAATCCATGGAGGCCATGATCCAAAACGACGAGGAAAAAGAATGGATGCAGCCTCTATTAGATATTCGCAATGAATTAGACGTACAAGACGATCGCGATCGCCGAGATTTTCGCAGAATTTTTGGCAAAGTGCAACTATTTGAACGCAACCAAGGTGGCGAAACCCAAGTGGTTCCTATTCCCGGTCCTTATACCAAAGAATGGCGAGAATATTGGTTGCGACGTGTACTGGAAGCGCAAACCCAAGTTCGGGAAAATGCGCCAGACGATATGAAAAATATTACCCTCATCCAACCCGAAGAATTAAGCGAAATTCGTCGTATCTGGCTGGAAGAAAAACACGAATTTGACGATCGCTTGCCACAAATTTATCAAGAAGCTACCGGAGAACCCTTTTTCGATCCGCGTCCTAGTGTTGGCAGCCATTTATTGGGAATAGATGAGTGGCAAATTTTAGAAGAAGTCACCGATGGCGATGCCATGCATTTAGAACTAATGGCAAAATTATTGGATACCGAACGCCAATATCATACCATGGCACGTCGCGTTGGCATTTATGAAGATTTGGAAAAATGCTTTGAAACCAGTTCCCGTTCTCAAACAGAAGCGTTAAACAATGCCTACAAGAAACGCGATTTAAAAGAAGCTGCCGATCGCGGTGATGTATCGACTGTGAAACAATTAAGTTGGGCCGATATGAAATTTGGTACTGCCACTACCAATACTAGCACTGTCGATTAAATCCAACTGTTCTCTTTTTCCCCTCCCACTTTCACTTTCTCAAAAGTCCCCTATTCTTAGTAAAAAACAACCGTGCGATTTACCGAACTCGTTCTGAACAATTTTGGTCCCTATCTCGGCTACCAAACAATAAATTTACGTCCGGAAGATGATAAAACTCCGCCGCCGATTGTTTTATTTGGCGGTATGAATGGGGGTGGGAAAACAACTCTAATGGATGCTATTCGCCTGGCATTGTACGGACCGCGCGCGCAGTGTTCTACGCGGGGAAATTTAAGCTATTCCGATTTTCTATCGCAATGCGTTCACAATCAAACACCGCCAACTGAAAAAACGCGCATTGAGTTAGCATTTGAACATGTGGTTGGCGATCGCTTTGTCGAACATCGCATCGTTCGTACTTGGGGAAAAAATCCCAAAGATGGCAAAGACCAGTTGGGAATTTTAGAAGACGATTGGAAAGATGAAGGACTAACGGAAACCTGGGACGAGTATATCGAAACTTTACTGCCTTTGGGAATTTCCAATTTATTTCTATTTGACGGCGAACAGGTCAAGGAACTGGCAGAACAAGACGAACCACCGCCTTTGGTCTTTGATGCCATTCAATCTTTGTTAGGATTGGAACTAGCCGATCGTTTGGCAGTAGATTTGGATGTTCTCGTTAGCCGCAAGCGCAAAGAACTGGCGAACAAACAGCAACTGACCAATTTAGAAGACCTAGAACAAAATCTCCAAACCAAACAATCCGAATACGAAGCCGCCGAACAAGAAGTCAAGACCTGCCAACAAGCCTTAGAAAAAGCGCGATCGCACCATCAAGCAACCAAAGAAAAATTAATGAAAGAAGGCGGGGAAATTGCCGGTCAGCGCAACCAACTAGAAGCGGAAATTCAAAACATAGAAAGCGAAATGCAAACGCAACGCGATCGCTTGCGGGAAATTGCTGCCGATTCCTTGCCTTTAAAATTGATATCTCCCCTATTACAAGATGCCAAACATCAAGGAGAACAAGAAAACCAGTGGCAAGAATATACCATCGCCCGAGATATTTTACATTCTAGGGACCAACGTCTGTTAGACTATTTACAAACCCTCGATGTATCCGAATCCAACTTACTCGCCATCCAAAAATTTCTCGAAAGCGATCGCCACCAGTTGGATATCGAAAACGACCCCGACAAAGAAATTTGGCTGCATGCCGATACCACAGCCATCGAACAAATCGGCAATTTACTGGATTACCAACTACCCTCCCTGCAACAACGCGCGCAGGAATGCCTGCAAAAATTAACCGACCTGGAACAGCAAAAAACCGCCAAAGAACGACAGCTAGCCGCCGCCGCCTCCCCAGAAACTTACCAACAACTGGTGGATGCCGTTAGCGATGCCAGTGCTAAACTAAAACAAGCGGAACATCAATACCAAGATGCAGAACACCGCTGCCAAGAAATTGCCGACGCGATCGCCAAACTCAAAAAACAGCTACAACGCTACAGTGAAGAATATATCGACCGGGAAAACGCCAACCACATTATCCAATCTTCCGCCAGAGTCAAACAAACCCTGCAACGGTTTAAAGAACGCCTCACCTTAAAAAAACTTAACAAACTGGAAACCGAAGTCACCGAATGTTTCCGCTACCTGCTGCATAAATCCGACCTGGTTCACCGCGTCGTTATTGATACCCAAACCTACAGCCTGTCTCTCTACGACTCGCAAGGCAACCCCGTTCCCAAACATCGCCTCTCCGCCGGAGAAAAACAACTCCTTGCCATATCCTTTTTGTGGGGATTGGCGAGAGTTTCCGGTCACCAACTTCCCATCGCCATCGATACGCCACTGGGTCGTTTGGATTCTTCCCACCGGCAAAACTTGGTGGAACGCTATTTTCCCGCCGCCAGCCACCAGGTCATTCTCCTGTCTACCGATACCGAAATTGCCGAAACAGAAGTAAATACCCTACGCCAGCAAAAAGCGATCGCGCACGAATACCTTCTAGAGTACAATGCCAAACAGCGCCAAACAACCGTCAAACCCGGTTATTTTTTCTAGAAACGCAGCATGGAAACACGCCCATCCTGTCCTATCTGCCAACATAGCATGAAATCGCAGCTAGAACCTTGGCTGCAACATTGTACGAGTTGCGATTTGTGGGTATCTTCCCTTTCCCCCAGCGCCGACCTAACTTCTAACAACAGCGACCTTTTACAAGAAAACCAACGTCGCGACGCCTTAAAATACCTACGACAGGCCAACTTCCGAACCATATTCGATATCCTGAATCGCTTTTTACCGATTCGCAACAAAAAAATTCTCGATGTGGGTTGTGCCTACGGTTGGTTTTTAGAAATTGCCACCGCCAAAGGTGCGATTGCCACCGGCGTCGAACCAGAAACTGAAGTTGCCAATCTGGGAAAACAGCAAGGATGGGATATTCGTCTTGGCTATTTTCCCGACTGTCTGGGAGAAGAGGAAAAATTTCACGCCATTGCCTTTAACGACGCCTTTGAACATTTTCCCGACTGCCACCAAGTTTTAAAACAATGCCACCAATTCCTCATTCCCGGTGGCTTTCTGATTCTTAACCTTCCCAACAGCAACGGATTTTTCTACCGCCTTGCTAGCTTGCTAGCCAAATTGGGAATCAAAAAACCATTACATCGCCTATGGCAAAAAGATTATCCCAGTCCGCACTTATTTTATTTTAACGCTAGCAATTTACACAAACTAGCTACCCAACATGGATTTTACTTATTGCACAGTCAAAGTTTGCCTACACTGCATTTATCAGGACTTTGGTCGCGATTGCGTATGGACAAACGAACGTCGCGCCTGACAGCAGCTTTTCTATATCTTGCTATTCTTTTCGTCTATCCGATACTCTCTATACTAGCCCCCGCCGATATCCTTTTGCAAATTTATCAAAAACAGGAATAGACTGGCTGTACGGGAAAATTTCGCAGAAGCACTATATTTCAGTACCAACATGGAACCATCCCATCCCAATTCCAACGAACTACATATCGGTCCCCTTGCACCTTACGAAGACCGTTTGCTGCATGCTTTAGCCTTTTTTCGAACCAATCGCAACCCAGCCATACAAGCGAAGCATTGTCTGAGCATGTATCTAAGGCAGTCGGAAAATCGAATTATGAGAGAAATTGAATTTTATGCGCGCGCTTGCGGCATGGAACCGTTTCAGCTGCTAGAGTCAATCTATCAAAATCCCGAAAAAGCCGATCGAATGATTCGAGAATCTCTAAATCGAGATATATCTGCTATTTTTAACGAATCCAATTTTTCTTCCTCAGAGGAAGATGGCTGAGACCATTTCTAAAAAATAATGATTCTCTAAGAGTTTCTAATTTTTAGAAATATAGGAAAATTCCTCCTACAAATCCCACTCATTTCTTGCACGCTTTAAAAAAAACGTCCTTGGTTGACGAGCAAATGCTGGCAGTAGTGGGTCATGAGTTCTTTGGTTCCTTCATTGCTGACTTGCCACAGGCTGATTAGCGGACTTTGCGCGCCAGCCATAGCTAATGCTCAACCCCCTCCCTTCTGGTTTTTATTTTATGCTCGATGGTTACGAGGCGCGATCGCTTTTTTCCCGATAGACACCGTAAGCAGAAAAGATTCCCAACAACAAACCAAACAAATGTCCCCACCAAGCTACCCCTGGCTGGGTCGGGAACACGCCTCCAATTAAATAGCTATAGTGGATCATCACAAAAACTGAAAGTCCCAAAGGGAGCAAGCGTTTTTCCAACCAGCCGATGGTCAGCAAATAACCAAATAAAGTATATACTACCCCGCTCAAACCGTGAGCGCTGTAAGGACCCAACAGCCAGCAAAACAGACCGCCGCCTATCCAACCAATCCATAAGCTGGTCCAGAAATCTCGTTCGCTTTTGAGCAAAATCAACCAACTAAAAATGGCAAATCCGATGGTATTGCTAATGAGATGGGGAAAACCACTGTGGGAAATGGCGGAGAGAAAGATTCCCCCAAGGTGTTCTAGGGAACGAGGGTGAACCACCAAATTCCACCGTCCTTGGAAAAAAAGTTGGTCGATAATTTCCTGGGTCCAGGGAATGGCGAGAACTTGCAGGGGGAGGAAAAATTTGCGACGCCAACTGACAATTGCTGGTTTCATGGAATTTTTTGTTCGATAAGCGACGATCGCATGGGGAAATGTGGGGAAACGTTGTTCCTGAAACTGACCATTTTTCCCCTTCTAGTCTAGCAAAACGGATAGATTTGTCCTGGGAAGAACAAAAACAGATTGTAAACTTTCTGTTTGTCGGGATGACAGAAGCGGTCAATGCTTGCGGAAAACCATCATGGGTACAACCTAATGTGGCAAATTTAACCATTCCGTTGTAGGATGCCCCTTGAGGGATTGTTGTTGGTGGTTGTCGCGATCGCCGCGCTTGCCAATCCCACCATACCGTCCACCCAAGCTTTTCTTAGGAGTTCCCATGAGAAGCCGAGAACGCGCTTTTTACCAACGAGCCACGGTGATTCTTCCCGTGGCAGTGGTTCTGTTTATCCTATTGCTATCTTCTGGTACGCTGCTGCATTTGCTCACCGAATCCTGGTGGTTTGATGCTGTAGGATTTTCTAGTGTTTTCTGGACGATCAAACTTTGGCAAATTGCCATTTGGATTGCCACATTTGCTATATTTGCCCTGTTTATGTGGGGGAACTATGCCATTGCCGCGCGCGTTACTCGCTACTCCACCTACCGTCTCCTAGAAAGTAATAAATTCGCTATTTACGCCCAAACCATTCCCAAATACGTGGTTCCGGTGGTCATTTTCTTGATTTCTCTGGCAGCCGCCGGTAGCAGTATTGGCAGTTGGGAAACCATTTTAAAATTTCTGAACGCCAACAATTTCGGGGAAAACGACCCCATTTTTAACCTGGATTTGGGGTTTTATATCTTCCAGTTGCCTCTATTTGAAAATCTGTTTGGTTGGTTGCTCGGTCTGATTTTCTGCGGGTTGCTGGTCTCCATTCCTATTTATATCCTCAAAGGCAGTATTAGCCTGGAACGGGGATGGCAGCGTTTTATTTACGGCGGCGCAAAAACCCATATTACCTTACTTTTAGCTGCGATCGCGCTTTTGGTCGGTGTTGGCTTTTGGTTGCAACGCTACGAACTGCTGTACTCCCAAACTGGCGTGGTGGCTGGTGCTGGCTATACCGACACCCATGCGCGACTGATGGGATTGTCGGTGATGAGCGTGATTGGCATTGCCTTAGCGGTGTTGCTGCTGCTGTCTCTCCGGCAAATGAGCTTCAAACTCCCGGCTTACGGATTGGGGGTTTATGTTTTGGCCACCATTTTGCTAACCACCGCCTATCCCGGATTCCAGCAAAACTTTATCGTGGAACCCAACGAACTCCAGAAAGAAAAACCTTATATCAAAAACAATATTGCCCTCACCCGCAAAGCCTACCATCTGGATAAAGTCCAAAGGCAGTCGTACCCCGCAGAAGGCGATCTCGACCGCCAGGATTTAGAGGAAAATCAAACCACCATTCGCAATATCCGTCTGTGGGATTACCGTCCTTTGCTGACCAGTTACGGCCAGTTGCAAGAAATTCGTCCCTATTATAATTTCCGCGATATTGATGTCGATCGCTATACCATCAACGGCGAATACCGTCAAGTTATGCTTTCGGCGCGGGAACTATCCAATGCTCCTCGCAATAGCTGGGTAAGCGAACGTCTCAAATACACCCACGGCTACGGTTTGGTGATGAGTCCGGTGAATGTGGTGACGCCGCAAGGGTTGCCGGAGTTGTTTATTAAAGATATTCCACCAGTTTCCGAAATTGATTTGGAAGTGGAGCGTTCGGGGATTTACTATGGTCAGGAAACCGATAATTATGTCTTTACGGGAACCAGTACGGAAGAGTTTGACTATCCCCTCGGCGATCGCAATGCCAAAACCATGTACAGTGGAGAAGGCGGCGTTCTCATGGAGTCGTTTTTGAAACGGCTTGCCTATGCCATGGATTTGGGAAGTTTGAAAATTCTGATTTCTCCCTATTTTACCGATAGCTCTCGGGTACACTACTACAGAGACATTGAAGAACGGGTTGGTCGAGTAGCGCCGTTTCTACGATTGGACAGCGATCCTTATATCACCCTCATCAATGGCGAGTTGAAATGGGCGATCGAAGGATATACCGTGAGCGATCGCTTTCCTTACTCCGAACCGGTCTCCAGCATCAACCGCGCCGGTACTTTCTTAGGCAGGGGAGGTTCCCAAAAACTCATTAGCGGTGGCTTCAACTACGTTCGCAACTCGGTGAAAGTGGTTGTGGATGCCTACGACGGCAGCATGGATTTTTACACAGTTGATGCAGAAGACCCGATTCTAGCCACCTATCGCCAAATCTTCCCCGATTTGTTTGAACCTCAAGAAACAGTTCCTCCAGAAGTTAAAGACCACTTCCGCTATCCGTTCGATTTGTTTCAAATCCAAGCGCAGATGTATCTTTCCTACCACATGAGTGACCCGGAAGTGTTCTACAACCGGGAGGATTTGTGGCGCTTTCCTAATGAAAATTACCAGGGTAGCCAACGTCCCGTTTCTCCCTACTATATAATTATGCGTCTGCCGGAGGAAGAACAAGAAGAATTCCTGCTGATTTTGCCCTTTACCCCGGTGCAAAAAGACAATATGATTGCTTGGATGGCGGCGCGTTCCGATAAAGAAGATTACGGTAAATTGTTGCTGTACGAATTTCCCAAGCAAGAGTTAATTTTTGGTCCCAGCCAAATCGAAGCGCGCATCAATCAAAATCCGGAAATTTCTGAACAGTTGAGTTTGTGGGACCAGCAAGGTTCGCGGGTGATTCGCGGTAATTTGTTGGTGATTCCCATTGAAAAATCCTTGCTATATATTGAACCGATCTATTTGCGCGCCGAACAGGGAGAGTTGCCGGAGTTGAAACGGGTTATTGCTTCTTATAACGAACAAGTGGTAATGCGTCCCGATTTACAATCTTCTCTGGCAGCGATTTTTGGTGAAGAAAAAGCAACGCCAGCTGCCAGACCAACTCCCACCGATGGCGAGGCAGGGGTTCCTGCGAATTTGATTCAACAAGCCCAACAAACTTTCGATCGAGCGCAACAAGCGGCGCGGGAAGGAAATTGGGCCGAATACGGACGGCAAACTGCTGAATTGGAGAAAATTCTGCAACAGTTGAGCGAACAATAGGGGAATTTTGGTTGGGGGCAATTGGCGAATTGCCCCTATGGGGGCTTCCCAGTTTCTATTTAGCCAGGAACTTTACAAAACTTAACTACTTTTTTACCGCATGAATCGGGAGCTGGAAAGCCCTGACTTTTGAAAGCAGGGATGAAAAGCGACCCGTGCGGCTTGAGCCGCCGTCACCATCAAGTCAATGTACTAGCATCTAGAAAAGCAGGCGTAAACCTATTTTTGTTCATTATGTTGACTCTCAGCTACGAATTTAAACTCAAACCAACATCCC
>NZ_LNDC01000194.1 GCF_001870905.1 Geitlerinema sp. PCC 9228 | reverse complement strand
CACCATTGGTACAACCAGCGATCCTCTGTATATCGGTACCAAAAATGCAGAAGCTCCACAAGGAGATTTCTGGAAAGGAGAACTGAATGAAATTCGGATTTGGAACACTGCCCGCACGCCCGACCAAATCAAAAACAACCAAAACGAACTTCAAGATCCCGATGCTGTCGGAGAAGAACTAGTTGCTTACTATAAGGGCAATACCAACTCTCGGAACCAACTCAGCGATCGCAGTCTCTACAACAACAACGGTGAGTTATTCAATGGTGCCACCTCCGGCAACGATATAACCGCTACCGTAGCGATCGCAGATAACGACGAAGCCGGTGTCATCATTACTCCGGAATCCGACACCAACGCCGCCTCCGAATCCAATCGGGCAACCACATCGGAAAAAGATACAAACAACGACAACCGCCTCAGCTACCGCGTCAAACTCAACAGCGAACCCACAACTCCAGTTACAGTTGCTCTAGGAACGAAAGACGAAACAGAAGCCCTGCTGAGCACCAAAAGCGATCCCAATGCCCCACAAAAAGTAGTCAAATTAGAGTTTACTCCTGACAACTGGAACCAGGAACAAACCTTCTACGTTCAAGGGGTAGACGACCAAATCGCCGATGGAGATTTATCCTACAAAGTAGTAAGCACCTCCCTCAGCAAAGACCAAAAATACGACCGCCTGGAAACAGACGACCTGTATTTCCGAAATACCGATGATGACCAAGCCGAAATTATTGTCACCGGGGCTGGAAAAGCTGTGGAAGGGCGAGAAAACGTCTTTAGCATTCGCCTCAAGAGCCAACCCGCCGGCGAAGTTCGAGTGACTGCCACACCCACCAACGATCAAATACGCCTCAACGACGAATTTCTAGGGGAACCTCACACCCTCACCTTTACCCCCGAAAACTGGAACTTCGACCAAACCATACGAGCCACCGCTTTGGATGACTCTGTCGTCGAATACCTGCATACCAGCGAAATAGAATTTGAGGTAGAAACTGGAGAAACATTTGACTTCGAGTCCAAAGCCGACAACAGCAAGCCCAAAAACGCCCTAGATTTGGGAACCATTCGCGGGGGATATCAGTGGAGCAACTTAGCGATCGCGGATGCTGGTGGTACCCAAGACGTAGACTGGTTTGCATTTACCTTACCCGACGAAGGAAACGAACGGGACTTTGTCCAAATTGACTTCCAACACGCCCAAGGCGATCTCCAACTAGAACTGTACCACCAGTCAGATTTAGAAAATCCCATCCAAGAATCCGACAGCTCCAGCAACAGCCAAAACCTAGAAAAAATTTCATTAGAAGGGCAACCATTTGGGGAATATTACCTCAAAGTTTCCGGGCAGCCCAACAACTATGATTTATTGGTAGCTGACGAAGACCATCAATACACCAGTAGCGAGATCGTTCCCGAGCCGGCTCCAGTTGTCATTGAAGATAACGACTTGCCGACAGTGAGCGTAGAAGCTGGACCCACAGCATCAGAAGTATTTGGCAAACCCAGTTACTTCAACTTCCAACTAAATGCCCCTGCCCCCCAAAACAACAACGGCATCAAAGTCAATTACAAGATAACCGGCGGCACTGCGACTTTCCAAGATGACAATCAACTTGGGGATTATCGGGCATCAGCCAAAGAAGGCTCAATTCGCATTGCTCCTGGAGATATCCAGAACAATCTAGCGATCGCTCCCATCGATGACAAATTAACCGAAGATCGGACGCTTCAAGTTACCAGTGTAAACAATAATGGCAATCTGGAGTTAGGGATAAAAACGCCCACTCCCAAACAACAAGTTTTAGGATTTGATGGTGTTGACGACTATGTAGAAGTTCCCAATTCAGAAGCTCTCAACATTACGGAGAATCTCACCGTAGAAGCTAAAATCTATCTGGATGAAGAAAACTTTAGTGGGAATCGCCGTATATTGCAAAAAGGAGGCGACTCTTCCTCTCAAGGAAAACAAGTTTCCGACCAGTATAGATTTCTGGTGGAAGATAACAAATTCAAGTTCGATGTGGGAGGTGTTGGTGTTGTCGAGGCTCCAATTGTAGAACTACCAGGACGGGCATGGCATCATGTAGCTGGCGTCTACGATCGCTCCAAAAACGAGCTGGCTATATACGTCAATGGAGAAAAAATCGAGACACTAGAAGGCGTTTCAGGAACCATCAAGACAACCGACGATCCCCTTTACATTGGAACCAAAAACCCCAATGCTATCCAGGGAGACTTTTGGAAAGGGCAATTGGATGAAATTCGGATTTGGAACACAGCTCGCACTTCCGAACAAATCCAAGCCAACCAATCAAATTCCCTAGCAGGAAACGAAGAGGGGTTGGTAGCCTACTATGCTGCCAATCAACAAGATGATACTTCTACCGATGATACTTCTACTTTAAGAGATCTCAGCAACAATCAAGAAGACGGTTCGCTTCATAACGGTGCTTCTTATATCAAGTTACCAGTCCCATCCTATCCAGAATCAATTCCCGTATCAAAATCTACCGAAATCAAATTTGCTGATGGTCTGGTGGGAACCGTTCAACAGGACGCGAAATTACAAGAAAAATCAGGTTTCTATGAAGGCACTGTAAAAGTTCAACTGAACGACCCTTCCCGAAACAGCGAGATCGAGACAGGCTTGGAAGGTAAACTCCCTTCAGAAACCGTCCAAATCGAACTTCTTCCAGGTGAAGGTTACAAACTCCCTGACAACCCCAAAGCCAGCTTAAGTATCCAAGACGATGACGTACCGGGAGTCCGAATCGTTCAAGTCGGCGATAATACTGTCGTGCGAGAAGGAGAAACAGCTACCTTCCAGGTATCCTTACTCAGCGAACCCAAAGACGATGTCACCCTCCAGCTAACACCAGGAGCCGAAATTCAATTCGTCGATCCGGTGAATCCCGAGACAGTTAGTGTTGACAAGGATGTTTATAGCTTCGAACAAAGCAAAACCGGCAATCTCGATGTCAGCCTCAACAGTTTGGTAACCACAGAAAGAGGCAAAACTGTGGCTTTCGACATTAAATTGAACGAACAGCCAAGTAGCGATGTGGTCATCAAACTATACGATGCTAACGATAGCGATAACGAAGCCGAAGCAACAGTCGATTTCACGCAATTTGAAGAAGATGTTGTCTTAGGACAACAGCCAGGCAACTGGGACCAAACTCAGCAGGTTATTATTGGCAATCTCGACCCCAATAATAGCGACGGCAAGCTTGGGTTAAAAGCCGAGATTTACGAAAAAAATGAAGATGGTTCCCTCAAAAAAGCTCCTAATGAAGAAATCAACCTGCCCATCAATTACACAACGGAAACCGTTGAAAAGCAAACCACTGAAATCACCATCCCGCCGGAAAAATGGTTTGAACTGCAAACCGTCACTGTAGAAGGCGTTAAGGATGCCGTTGCCGAACCGGGATTGTATCACCAGAGCGGCATTGACTATCAAGTTACTTCCAACGATAGCAACTACAACAATATTGTCGTTCCCCAGCAGCGGATAGATGTTGCCGATCGCGTATTTAACGCCAAAACAACTGCCGAAGGGATGCAAGAAGGGTTTACCAACCTGCAAAAAAGCTTAGACCAGTTAGAAATCCCTCTGATTGGCAGCCTAGACGGTAAAACCCCCAATCTCATCAGCGACATAAACGATCGAGTGATTCCTGCTGTTGGCGATGAAGAGAATCTCTCTGCTAATCGTCTCAAAGCAATCATTGAAGATTCCCTTTCTACCCTTGGCTTAGAGTTTTTAGATGTATCTGTTGATATGAGCGAGAATAGCGTGGATGTTGCGATCGATGTAAGCAAAAGTTATCCATTATTCTCGCTTCCTATTGATGCCAACCTAGGCTTAGATGCACTGGGAATTGGTCTGGAAACAGATGGAGAACTTCAGTCTAACTTTGACTTTGATGTTGTTTTAGGATTTGGCATTAGCGAAGATTATGGTTTCTATCTTGACACAGAAAAAACTCAAGTCGAAGCAAGCATTCAACTCAACTTAAACGACTTTAAAGGTCAAGGAAACTTAGGTTTTCTCCGTCTCGATACGATCGACGATCCAGAAAATCCCACTGAATTGGCGGTGAATTTCCAAGCGGGATTAAATGACCTCGATAACTATCAAACTATTCAATTTTTTGATGTAGATGGGGATCATCAGTTAGATGCTGAGGCTTTTAATTATCCAATTGAAAACCCCGATCGAACTCCCAACCCTGAAACACGAACCATTCAAGAACCCTTCGTTTCTGTAAATTCCCAAGGGAAAGCCGAAGTCTTTCCGAAAGTGGGAGAAGCCCCTGCTGCCGCTAAACGAATAAATGCTAACGGCAATAACACTTTTGATACATCAGAAACAATTAAGAACGAAGGAATCTATCGTACTCAGAAAGACAGCAATGGCAAAGTTACTCAATATTATTTTGATTTGGATCGCGATGGGCGTTTAGATTCTTCCTCAGGCGAACAATTATTGTCTGTCGATCCGACAACAACAAAGTGGATGAAGAATGGTCAGGTTAAGCCGTTCCGCATTGAACAGAAAAAGGTTAAGGGTGAGCTTAAGTATTATTTCGATCGAAATGGAGATAATAATGTCGATACCAATGAAATCCTGACTAAGAAACAAAAAGCGAAGCTGGATCGAAATAGCAATGGGAAGCTGGATGCCGATCGGGAAATTGAAGGGGAAGGCACGTTTGTGCAAGGGACAGGAATTGCCTTCCAAGATACGAATAATAATGGTTTGCTAGATGTGGGAGAACCTTATGTTAACTCTGAATTTGGTGATTTAAAATTAGAAAATTCTAATTCAGCACTGAGCTTTCTAGATATCGACACCGACCGACAACAAAGTGACAATGAATTGCTGATTTTAGAAGAAACTGATGAGGAGACTCAAGAATCTTTCGCTTATTTGGATTTAAATCAAGATCGAGAGTTTTCTTCAGGTGAACCTAAATTGATTGAGGATTCACAACTCGGATTTTCTTACCTCAATCTAGTTGGAAATGCAAATCAAGAACAGACTTTTGCAGACGAACCAAAACTGCCGAGTGCCAGTAACGATGAATATCTCGATCTTAATCAGAATGATAAAGAGGATCCGCTTCTTGAACCCATCATTAATCAAGAGGGAGAATATCTGACATTTTATGAAGATCCCAATTCAAAAGGGGATGACCCCAACCAACCCGATAAAATACTTGATTATAACCGAAACGGTGAAAAAGACGAGATCGATGGAGTTACTGATGCTTCAGTGGAAACTGGAACTTTGCCCAATGGAGAATCTTTTCAATACTTGGATACCAATGGAGACGGATACTGGACTCGTGAACATAAAGTATTCACTAAAGGAAATCAAAAGTATCTAGATATTAATGATAATGGTAGTCAGGATAGTGACGATCGCCCAATCACGATCGAAGAAAATCTCGATCGAATTAAAAGCAAGGACGATCGAACCATCTATCTTGATAAAAATAATAACGACGAGTTCAATGAAGGGGAATTACTTCTTTTAGACTCTTTGACAGGTCGCTTGAGTCAAGATACCAATAAGAATGGTAAAATCGATCGAGATGAACCAATTGTTAATATCCGTTTCCCTGACTCACAACTGAAAAAAATTAAAATCGAAACATTAAACGATGGAACTGAATACTTAGATGAAATTAAGGACCAGGAGTTTACTGGGGAATATAAAGTTTTAACAGATAAAGATGAAGACAATAATCAAATTTATGGACAAGTTCTTGACACAAATAATAATGGTGACGTGGACTCTGACGAGCCATTGATTGTCTTCAGTGAACCCTTTGTTCGCGAAAAAAACTCTCTCAGCTTGGATGCTTCTAATTTCTTCGTTGATTCTTTCCAATATTTGGATTTTAATAATAACGGTAAGTATGACGATAGCTCAGACTCTAACCGCTTCCCTCAAGAATACAAGGTTCGGGAAGATAGTGATGGTAATAATTATATTGACGAAAATAATAGTGGTTCCAAAGATGGCAACGAACCAACAATTAACTTAGTCAATATCCTCACGAATGGTAGTGGTAGTATCAGGGTTGGTGAGCATAAGATCGATCCAGAAGAAGATTTAACGCTCAAGTTTTACGATCGAGATGACAATGGGAAAAAAGATAAGAACGAACCCTTTATTATGGATCGTGTCACCTTCTTAGACCTTAATCAAGATAGCCAGCTAACCCTTGATGAAGAAGAGAGCCCTGATGAGTTCGTAACTACTAATCAAACTTATCTCGATTTCAACGGCAATAATATTAATGATTCTGGAGAGCCTCAACTAGATAAAAAAGAAGATAATTGGGTCATTAATCTGAATGAAGATAACCTCGTTACCTACAAGATTACAAACAATACCATTGACCACCCCGATTCAGATATTAATCTGTTAGACACGATTAGTAATCGTGTAGCTACTTTTCTCGGATTATCTGCATCCGAAAAACCTACCTATGCTGAATTGCTTGGATTGACGGTTAATGAGAATCAGGTCATTGATTCGGCTATCACATTTATTGATTTAGAAGAAGATGAAAAACTTGATTTGCTGTCCGATCCAATCCTGCATATTCAAGAAGGGGTACAGTTTATCGATTTAGATAATAATGGAAGTTTGACGGTTAACGAGGACGGCGATCCGATCGAGCCGTTTGCTTTACCCAACAATGAATTTGATACAGAAAACTTCACCGATCAAGGACCGATAATTAATTATCTAGATGATGGCGATCGCCTCACCCTAACTGAACTACAAAACTGGAAAAATAATCCTGATTTGGGCTTCTCTGACCTCTTCAACTATGAATTTTCTGGGTTAGCCAATCTGGGGTTAGCCACCAAAACCAGCTTTGAAGGAAACCCAGCCTTCCCTAGCTTCAACTTTAACCTAGGTGTTGGTTTACCTTTGTTCAACTACAGCAATCAAGAGGAAGCTGCAGAAGAAGGGTTCAACGTTGATTTTAACGACATTCAAATTGATGTAGGAGGCTTCCTAACCAATCTAGCCACGCCAGTTATCGAAACCGTTGATGAGATTATCTCACCTGCCAAACCAGTTCTCGACATTCTCAACGCCGATACCAAGATTTTCTCTCAACTGGGATTAGAAGACGAATTCAATCAGGATTCTCGCCCCGGGGTTTCTCTTCTTGACATCACCAAAACCATTGCCAATGCCATCCCTGAAGATACTGGAGACAAAAAGCTACAGCGAATTAAAAATAGTGTAGATAATGCCATTCAGTTTACTGATACCGTCAACCAAATTGTTGAGACTGCTGAAAGCCTGAAAGCACTAACAGAAAGCGAGGACAACCTTACCTTAGAATTAGGAAGCTACAACCTCGACGATTTCAAAGCAGCCAGCGACGATCCGGCAGATAGTACCTCGCAAATTCCAGCAGACAAGGGGACTCAAAAAACAGCTTCTGGGAAAGAAGCAACAGCAGATACTCAAAAACAGCTTCTGGATAGCACAAAACAATCTGGAAGTGAAAAACAGCAGAAAGCCCTCAGTTACCTGATGGGAGATGAGGGGAGCAAACTTGCAGGTTTAGATATTCCATTCTTAACCAATCCAGTTACCCCGATTAAGATTTTGTTGGGACAGGAAAATGTCGATCTAATTACTTACGATATTCCCGATCTAGATTTCTTCTTCGGTAAAGAACAGGAATTTCTACTATGGACACCACCTATCATTGAAGGGATTTTAGAGCTTGGATTTGAAGCCCAGACTGACTTATCTGTGGGATACGATACTGCAGGCTTAGAAGCTTGGCAAGATAGCAACTTTGAGCTTTCAGAAATTTATAAAATTCTCGATGGCTTCTATGTTGACGACTTCGATGAGGACGGTAAGGACAAAGACGAACTGATCGCCTCAGCGACAATTGCTGCTGGATTGTCGGCTAGTGCTGTTGTTGCTAAAGCAGTATTAAAAGGAGGTATAGAAGGTACCCTTGGCTTCGATCTCATCGATGAAGGAGAGCTGCAAGGCAAAAACGATGGTAAAGTGAGAGGTTCAGAAATCATCTCTCGCCTCGATACCCCCCTAGAGTTATTCGATCTGAAGGGGCAATTAGATGCCTTTGTCAATGGCTCCATTAAAGTTGGGGTAGATTTGGGTTTATTTGAGATTATGAAGGAGGTATGGAGTACCGAATTACGAACCGTTCTCACCCAATTTAATCAGGAAGCCATTGGCAATGAATCGGGAAATGTCCTTACATCTAAATTTTCTCTAGGGTACGTCGATGGGGCAACCGTATGGTTCGATACCAATGGCAATCGTTTGCTCGACTTAGGAGAAGTTCAAACAACCACCAAAGCAGATGGTTCTTTCGACTTGAGTGTGCCAGACGATGTTGACATTTTGAATGGCGTACTGCGCGCTCGCGGCGGTGTTGATGTGGCTACTGGTTTACCCGTTCAGGGCGTCTTGTCTGCTTCATCTGAAAGTGCGATTAATCCGGTTACTTCTCTCATTCAGCAGCTCATCGAACAGGACGTTGACAAAAACACAGCCCAAGAGCGCGTCCAAACTGCCTTCAGTATTTCGGATGATGTCAATTTATTTGAGTTTGACTATGTCGATGCCACGCTAAAAGAAGATCCCAATGCCCGTGCGGTTTTGCTTGCCAACAACAGCGTGCAAGGGGTGATTTCGGGAATTCACAATCTACTCGCCGGCGCTTCGGGTGGAACGGTAGATACACAAGATACGGCGACGAGTGCAATTCTCAGCAACGCTGCTTTCTCAGCCTTGTCCGAACTAATGGACGGTCGTTCCGTAAATCTGGAAGACTCAACTGTTCTCAGCAATGTCATTCGTAGCAGTGCTGCCAACGCTCAAACGCTGGCAACAGAAGAAGGTTTGCAACTGGGCTTAAACAACCAGGAAGTGGAAGATATTGTCGATGCAGCAGCGAAACTGCTAGCGGCAGGCGTCACCAAGAAACGATTGCTGGCAGAAGAATCGAGCGATGGCATCGAACTCCTCACAGCGATCACTCAAGCGAAACTTGTTTCCCACGGAGAAGAAGCCCAAGCCCTCAATGAACTAGCTCGCGGCGAGAAATCGATTAACGAAATCCTGGAGATGGCAGATACCAGCGAAGCTGCCCTGGAAGCAATTCGCCAAGTCAAGTTAAAACCCCAGTTGGCAGGGCTGGATAACGTGAACATCAGTGAAGGCGAGCAGCTAAAAGATATTCCCATTACCCTGTTTGACTTTGAAACTTCCTACGACCAGCTAGACATTTCCATTACTTCCGACAATTCCAGTCTTTTACCAGCGGACAATGTGTCGGTCAGTGCCGGTGGTCAAGCGCATCAAGCACTTCTGAGTCTATCTCCTATTGATGGAGAAGCAGGCGTTGCCACTATCTCCATTACGGTGGAAGATGGTGATGGGAATACGCTTACCGAGGAATTTACAGTCAATATCAGTGACGAAGACACCGGTGGCAATGAGGATGGCAATGAGGATAGCGACTCGGATAGCAACGCCGATCCATCAGACGAATCTTCCGCTAGTGAGGCGACGAATAATAGCGATCGCGATCGAGCCGATAATGACGTTGATGGGGATGCTGGCAATGAGGAAACCAACGCTAGCAACCGTGAAGAAACCATCAACAAACTCATGGATAACCACATGACCGGTTCTGACAGCGATGACACCCTAGAAGGCACTGCAGAAAACGACGCAGTTACTGCTGGCAATGGCAACGATGCCGTCGCCACCTTCTCCGGAAACGATCGCCTTTACGGTGAAGCCGGTAATGACATCATGAATGGCAACCAAGGAAACGATTTTGTCGATGGCGGCGATGGAAACGATATCCTATTTGGGGGTCAAGGAAAAGACAACCTCCAAGGTGGCAACGGCAACGATATCCTCAACGGCAATCTGGGAGAAGATAAAGTCAACGGCAACGACGGCGATGACATCCTGTTTGGCGGTCAGCAAGCGGATATTCTCAACGGCGGCAGCGGCAACGACCTCCTCAGTGGCGATTTGGGAGAGGATACCCTCACTGGCGGTCAGGGAAGCGATCGCTTCTTGTTACGAAACGTATCCGGTCCTGACATCATCACTGACTTTGAAGATGGCGTTGATTCCCTGGTTCTGCCTACCAGCGAGTTCCCCGTACAACCCAACGGTGTCACGTTTGAAGATTTGACCATCACGCAAGCTGAAGGCGGTACGGTGATTTCGGTCAATGGCAATACCATGGCTGGTCTCACTGGCGTTGATGCTTCCAACATCACCGAAGACGACTTCCAGCAGATTTCTAGCCTCTAGACATTTCAGACCAAATCTGACATAGGGAAACCACAATTTTTCTGTAGGGGTAGGCACGGAGGCACTACCCCTACATTTTTTGCGGGTTTATGTACATCGGATTTGGTATCAAAACCTATTGACCGTCGCGAAATGCCACCAACGCTTCGGCAACCCGTTCGCTAACACTTTGCCAATCTCCCAAACTTGGCTGGCGAAACAATCGCATCGTCGGATACCAAGGACTATCTTCCCGTTCTAACATCCATCGCCAGTCAGCGCGATCGCTCAATAACGTCCAAACCGGCTTACCCAAAGCACCCGCCAAATGCACCACCGACGTATCCACACCAATCACCAAATCCAGTTGGGAAATCGCCGCTGCCGTATCCCCGTAATCCTGCAACAAAGGTGCCAAATCTTCCACCACGACATCCCCAGGTAGCGACTGCAAATCCCCTTCCCGTTCTCCCTTCTGCAAACTATAAAAAGCCACGCGAGGGGTTTTCAACCAAGGCAAAAAATGGGATAATTGACAGGAACGATTGCGATCGTTTTTATGGGTGGGACTGCCTGCCCAAACAATGCCCACTTTGATTTTTGCTTGGGAATGGCGCGGTTCTGGCAGTTGAAATCCAGTTTTATTTTGCGGAACCCTAACGTAAGGAACATTGGCAGGAACTGTCTGCAAGGTCGTTCCCAAAATATGCGGCAAACTCATTAACGGCGCGTAGGTATCAAAATCGGAAACAGAAATTTTCCCCGGTAGCATGATTTGGTCTACGCCATCCACCGTTTGCAGCAACGGCATTAACTCCGCAGTGCAAACCAAAATAATCTTTTGGAATTTGGGCGCTACCAAGGGAATATACCGCGCAAACTGTATGGCATCGCCAGCACCTTGTTCCGTATGCAGCAATAGGGTAGCATTGGGGAGTTCCCGACCATCCCACATGGGATGCGGCGATTCAAATGGCGTAAATTCCGGCGTCTGCCAGCGCCACTCCGACTCGGCAAATCCCCGCGCTAACTCGCCCATGCGCAACAAAATCATGCCTAAATTAAAATGAGCCTGTGCGTAATCGGGTCGAAGCGCGATCGCTTTTTGCAAACAGGCTACCGCTTCGGAAAAATTCTTCAAATTGGCAAAAACATATCCCAAAGATTGATAGGCAGCCGCATTGTCTGGTTCCTTTTTGAGAAATTCTCGCAATTGTTCTATGGCTTCCTCACTGCGATCGCAATCTCCCAAAACCACACCCAAATTATACTGCGCCACCTGCAAATCCGGGTCCAACTCCAAACAACGCCGATAGTGCGCGATCGCATTTTCTAAATTTCCTGCATAATATTCTCGATTGCCAGCTTCCAACGCCTGCTGTGCTTTATCTTTGCTGTTAGCATCCGAAACCTGCGGCTGTACCACCTCTTGCAACGCCTCATCCGGCAAAACGTAAGAACTCGCCAGCAAATTCTCATCCCAATCAATAATTTCCGGAAACCGAACCCCCGCTAAAACTTGCACGGAAAAGATTTCCTGCACCGCCTCTTCAAACCGCAAAAACGCCACCGTTTCTCCCGTTTGGATATTCACCACCCAAACCCCACAAATACGTTCGGGTAACTCTTCCACCAAAGGAATACCACTGAAAACCGCACTCTCGCGTACCTGCGACAGACCAATAAACGCCAAATCGCCGCAAAAATCAATTCCCCGGGTAAACCCAGGAAACTTCGCCACCGTCTGCCAAGTTCCCGCTTGCGGGTCTACCACCGCCAACGTTCCTTTCCCCGATTCCAAAACCCACAAACGACCGCGATACCAACGCGGCGAATGCGGCATCGACAATCCCCGGCAGAGAATCCGATTTTCCTGCACATCCATCAAAATTCCGCCAAACGCCTTGTGTTCCCGCCAGCCACCATCGGTATCCGTTTCTGCCAACGCCGTGACATATCGCGGTTGGTTATCTCGAACCGCCAACCCATTCAAGTGACAGCGATCGCCCAAACTATACCCACTCACAAATGGTGGTCGCCAGCGGGGAACAAAACTGTGGTGAAAATCGCAAGTACACAAACAAGAAAAACGGGTATTCACAAACCACAACTCATCCCCAATATAAGCCATCTCGTGAATATCAATGTCTCCCGTCACGTGGCTGCGGCGGGGAAGGTAACAAGCATCGTGTTTGCCAGCCGGTTCGATTTTTGGTGCCACAGCCGCCACATTCCGCAATTCCCAAATTTGATGCGCGCATCCCACCGCCATTTTTTCTTGGTCGGCAGCCAACCCCATGGGTTTGTTAAAAATCCGAAAGTGGGTATTGACCGTATCGCCGTCGGCGCGAACTGCAATCACCTTACCGGCTTGATACGTGGAAACCACCAAAGAAATCCCCAACTGCTGTAAAATTTGGGATAAATTGGATGTATGGACGCTGCGCAACGGTTCGCTGGCAGCCGGTGGTGCTGGTGCGTTCATGGGTGATTTTTGCAAATAAGGTTCGATGGCAGTTAGCAACTGGGGAATCTGTCGGTCCCAGTGCCAGTTTGCCATAAATTGGGCCGCGCGATCGCCTTTTTCTCTTGCTGCTTCCCGGTCTTGGTAAACCCGTTCCCAAACCGCCACCAATTCTTCCACTTGCGATTCTCCCCATCCTTCCACCCCCCGAAATTGCGGTGTAGGTTGCACCGGACCTTGTTCTTGTAAAATATAGCAGTGGTTGTCGCTAATAATATCCAAATGTCCCGTATTGGCAGATAAAACCGTAGGAACCCCGCAAGCCATGGCTTCCATCGCCACCAAATTGGTACCTCCTTCGGCGCGATTGGGAAAAGCCGCCACATCCGCTTCTCGCAAAATATCCGGCAAGGATGCGTGGGGAACCAAGCCGACATCACAAACGGATTCGGCGGGAATGCCATTGGCAGCCAGCCATTCGGTAATCTGCAATCTGCCGTTAGCATCAACTTGAGGAATCCCTTCTACGTGAGAACTGCAAGCAATTTCTTTGATAAACTGCGGCCAGTGGTTATGCCAGGCTACAACCAACAAAGCATCGGGATGGTTTCTATGAAATTCGCGGAAGGCAGCAATAACAATATCTTGCCCTTTGCGATATTCCAGCTTGCCGCCGGAAAAAATAACAAAGCGGTTGCCAAATCGGTTGGTTTTGGCAGCGGGATAAAACAGACTGCCGTCAATGCCTTGAAATGCGGTGGTGACGTGTTGGCAACCCCGCGATCGCAATATTTGGGCATTCCAACTGGAACCAGCTACAATTAAATCGTATGCTTGGCTGCGCGCGATCGCTTCTTGACTCAACTGGGTATTTTCAAAGAAAATAATCCCAAAGCGATGGGTTCCCAAACTCGGCGGCGCATTGCCGACCAATTGATTTCCCAAACTGTGCAAAACTGGAAAATTGGCAGATGCTGTAGAGAGAGAATTGGTGGGAAATTGGGGAAAATCCTGCTGCTGGCGTTGCAAAAGTGGGGTTAGCCACTGGCGAATCGACGGGCGATCGCTTGCCGCCGCCGGTGGTACCATTAAAATAGGCATCCAATCTGCACTTTGGTGCAGGTAGCGCGCTAAATTGGTGCCGTATACGCCCCAGCCTAACGTAGGATTGACCGGCCAGCTAATACCCAGGGATTGTACCATCAAAAAAGCTTACATTGTGCGGTGAGTCCGTGGAATCGCGATCGATCGTGGTAGATTTATATAACATCAATTGGTATTTTTGTCAAATTCCCTCTATCTCAACCACTACTTGGGAATCCAACAAACCAACTGTTCTTCTTCCGCAGCATTGGGGTCTAGCAATTGCAGGTGGTTGTCTTTGCAAAGCCGACGTACAATTTTTTTCGCCTGCCATGTCTTGAGATGGGGAAATTGTTCCGTTGTATTGGCAATTAACGTGGGAAATCCCAGCATTTGGTTGGTGGTGACCAAATTAAGAATAAAAGTTTCTATCTGTTCGGTATCAATGACATCTGGTTTTCCATGACCTGTTGGCTGGCTTGGCGGCGAAGAACCATTGCCATTTTTTGCCGCTACCTGAGATTCCTGTTTCTCATTTTTCTGGCTAGCAGTCGCAGTCGTGGAGGGTTGGTGGCTTTGGCGAACAACTTGTAAATCCTGCAACAGCGGACAATTTTCTAAAATATCTGTTTCCACAATTATAGATTGTAACTCTTCCACATTGAGAGTTTTATCTTCCAACAACAGTTCTCTGGATGCTGCCGCATTCATCAAATTGTGATAGGTAGCCAAATAATGTACCGATTCTAACGTGGGAACGAGGTGGTGGTGGAAAGTAGAATCTTTGAAAATACGGCGATAAATTTGATTGCCTTTATTGCGAGGATTTCCCACCGTTTCATTCCGCAACAAATACAAACTTTGACACCCTTGCCGGTTTAAAACCTTTTCGCAAGCGCGCATCACGTGGTAAAAATTGCTTAAATTGCGCTCTTCCGTCCAAACAATTCCCACGCGACCCCACTGAGAAAGGGAATCGTAACTGATAGAATTGCTAGCATATTTGCTGCCTTCTAGGAGTTTTTCCTGAATGCTTTTCACTGGCAAAACCGCTAATAAAACTTCCCGCAACATTTGAATTAACTCTGGCGCAGAGAAATGGCGAATGTAGGTAATTTTTTCTTGATTTTTACGATATTCTTCCTGCCAGTATAACTGCAAAGCTGCTACTAAATTGCTTTGGCTATCGCTGTCTTTATCTTTGCCAGAGGGTTCCGGTTCTGGTTGAATTTGTTGGTAGTGGTTTTCAATGGCATCGACGCCTTCAGTTTTGGCAATTTGAAATAATTTTCTTCCCAAGACCAAGACGTTGCGGGGGAGGGTTTGACCGCCGGGGAATTTCTCTTCTAAATGTTTGCGTTGGAAGGGATAAATGGGAGTTTTTGGTCTTTTGTTCGCCTTAGCATGCAAGTTGGCAAGACGAAAACGCCACAAAGATTCGGCTTGGTCGAGATGGATGGGTTGCAGTTCGATATGTTGGTCGATTCTGGCAAGGTCGGCGGGTTGAATGCGATGTTGGTTTTGCCGCCAGGTGTCTTTGATAACGCTGATGATAATTAAAAAGTTTTTGAGTTTTTCGTTGTGAATCATGGAGTTGAGGCTAAAAAGTGCCTGCAAATCCAAGGAACCGTCGGGGAGTTTGGGAATGTTATCGAGGTTATCAAAACAGAGAACGATGGGTTGGGTTCTGGTGGAAATTTTGCCGAGATTGGATAGAATATTTTGGGCGGCACTTTCGTTGTCGATGGTACTGCGAACTTGTAATTGTTTTAAGGTTTCTTCGTCTAAATCGTCGCCTTTTAACCAATCGCAAGCATCGTTGTACAAGCGATCGCTGGTTAAACTATATAAAATACCAAAAAACTGGTTGGCGTTGTAAATGCCTACGGGATAGGTCGATTTAAAATTCTGGATGAAAAGTTTTCTCTCCCCCATAATTTTCTTAACCCAGCCGGTATCGTGAAAGGCTGATAGGCTACGCAACCACAGCATCAACTGCGATTCTTGTTGGTTGTGGGGGGTATACATTAAACTATCGACAGTATTGCGCAGGGTATGTCGCCAAATATAACTGCTATCCGGCCAGGGTCCAATATAGGCAAAAAATGCTTGGGGATTGAACAAGTATTTTAATCTTCCCAACAGGTAGCTTTTGCCGGAACCGGAATCGCCGGATAAAAGAATGGTTCGCGTGCGTCGATCGCTTTTGATTTGTTCTAAAATATCCGATATCGATGCGATCGCTTCGGCATGGATAGAATCTACTGTTTCGTTGGGGTCTTGTTCTTCTTCCCAAAAATTCCCCGGTCGAAAACTAACCGAGTCAAAGGGATTGGCTTCTTGTTGGATAACCTCGTCAATAGATGTCACGAGAATCTCCTCACCATCTAGCTTGTCACTACATAAATTAGCTGTTCTTCCAGCTTCGCCTGGGGGTCGAGAATCTTAATTTTGCCATTTTGCTGGCACATAGACCCCAAAACCTCATTGGCTTGTGCCACTGTCACCTGGGGAAACTGGCTGACCGCTTCTTTAACTACTTGCTGTCTGGCAATACACTGTTGGTTGAGCAAGCGATTCCACAGAAAATCCTCCAGGGAGACGGGTTCGCTGGTGGTTTCGGCTTCGGTTTCGGCTGGCGTTGGCGACGATGCGGCTGGTTTTGGCGAACTCGATCGCACCACGCCTAACTCTTGCAATAGAGTACATTCTGATAGAATATTGGCATTGCGTACGAGATTTTCCAATTCGGATAAATCCGGCGTGCGATCGCCAATTACCAATTCTCCTGAATAAGCGTCGTTGACCAAGCTGTGGTAGGTGGCTAACGTTTGTACGGAACTTAAATCGGGAATCAGATGGTGGTGTTCCTCCCCGGCAAACAATTCTTGGTGGAGTTTGTAACCAACGTTGCCAGGGGTACCAATATTTTCCCCGCGAATCAGATACAGGGTTTGGCATAGTTCCCGGTCTAGGGTTTCCTGACAAGCTTTCAGCAAGTTACAAAACTTAACCAAATTGGGGTCTTCCGACCACGCCACGCCAATCCATTTATCCCCATTGTTGGGTCGAAAGGAAATAGAATAGCTAGCATAAGTACGACTGGGTAAAAGTCGCGATTTGATTTCTCCTGCTTGCAACGCCGATAGCGCCTCTGCCAGGATTTGGATCAGTTCCGGCGAAGACAGTTGGCGAATCCGGGTAATGCGTTCTTGGGTTTGGCGAAATTTCTTCAACCAAACCATTTTAAATGCCGCTAGGGGGTCGGAAGAATCTTTTAGTTGGGGTCTAGCGCCAGCCTGTTGGAAGACATTATTTTTTAGCAGGTCTAGTTTGATATCCTGGTAAAGCTGCCTTCCCAGCATCAGGGTATTGCGGGGTTTGGTTTTGCCGCCGGGGAATTTTTCTTCCAGAACTTCGCGATTGAGGGGATACAATAAAGGCGGCCGGGGATTTGCTTGTTGGTGCAGCGGTTCCAACCGACTCATCCACAAAGCTTCCGCTTGGGTTAAATTAATTTGCCGCAAGCTGATGGTACGATCGATGCGATCGCGATCGGTAGCTGGCAGGCGATTGGCATTTTGCCGCCAAGTATCGGTAATAATGCTAATCACCACCAAAAAGTTTTTCAGTTTCTGGTGGTGGATAATAGAATTCACCTGAAACAGGGTCGGCAAGTCAATATTGCCATCTGGCAGCCGCGCCACGTTATCCAACTGGTCGAAACACAAAACAATTGGCTTGGTTTCGATGGAAATGCGTCCAAAATTGGCCAGGATTTTCTGCGCCGCATCTTCCGTTTCGATGGCACTTTGGACCCGCAGCGCCTTCAAACTTTCTTCGTCTAAGTCATCGCCGCGCAACCACTCGCAAGCCAAATAAGCGAGTTTGGGGTTGGTCAGTTCGTAGAGAACCCCAAAGAATTCGTTGGCGTTGTATATGCCAGAAGGATAGGTTTCGCTAATTTTGCGAACAAAGGTTTGTCTTTCGTCGCGGAACCAGTCGAGAAAGCTACGCTGTTTGAACGCCGACAATCCCCGCAACCACATAATTAGCTGGGATTCGCTAGCGCCTTCGGGAGTTTCCAGCAAACTGTCTACCGTGTAGCGGAGAATGTGTCGCCAAATGTAGTCGCTAGCGGTAAAGGGTTCGATGTAGACAAAGAAAGCACGATCGTTCAGCAATCGCCGCAGCCTTCCCAGCAAATAGGTTTTTCCCGACCCCGTTTCCCCTTCCAACAGCAAAGTTCGGGTACGATTGTCGGCAGCCACGCCGGCTAGAATTTCCTGGATTTGCGCGATCGCTTCGGTATGGATAGAATCGACCGTTAAGGTAGGGTCTTGTTTTTCCTGCCAAAAATTCCCCGACCAGAAGGTTTCCGTGTCGAAGGGATTGGGATTTTTCTGGATGACGCGATCGATGGATGTCATAGCTGTGTGTGGTCGTGGTGGTAGTGGTTTGTGCTGCGTCGTTGTAACCCCGCTACTGGTTGTTACGACTGGTTGCCTATTTCAATAGGATAATGAAAAATAGGGGACCGCCGACATTTTGTTCGATGCCAGCTTCGATTTGTTCGGTGGTGTACGCATGGGTTTCTTGTAGGGAACTCAACTCTATTTTGTCCTGTTTCTGCAATCGATACAATGCACTATCCACATCTTCGCGGGTCATAGGGGGTTGTAATTTCTGCCGCAGGTAAAAAATTGGTAGGTAGTTTTCCGTTTGGTGTTGGCGATCCAACTCGGCAATGGTATTGAGGATTTCCTCATCGCTGGGAGGTTCGCTAAAGTGGGGAATCGTGTCTTCTTCAGCCGTTGCCGTTTGGTGGCTTTCCGGCAACGTTTCCCCCGGCAACTCCCCTGACGACTTGCGCAGCAAACGTAAATAATTCCCCAGCAATTCCAAACTAATGGTGGGAGTTCCGGTGGGGGTATATTCTTCCCGCAAATAGGTTTCTCCCCGCTGGGTCAGCCAAACATCCTTAATTTTGGTTTTTTCCGCTTTTAGCAATCCCCGTTCGATCAACGTCGATAAAATTTCCTGGCGTTTGGCACTGTCAATCCCCGTTTTTCCCGGAGATATGGGTTCTTCCGCATTGCGCAAAGCCTTGAGTTCCTCCTTGGTAATGGGCAATCCCGTGGTATCCTGTTTGAGGAGTGCCTTTCCCGGAGGCGCGGTTTTTACCTTCTCTAGTTCTGTAGAGTACTCGATCAGTTCCCGTTCTGCCAGACTGCGGCAGATGCTATCCCTCTCCGCCGCTTTGGTTTTGGGATTGGGTTTGAGTTTGGTAATGCTGGCGTGATATTCGGGAAATCCCACCAACTTTAATAAAAATTTTAGTTCTTTGGCATCCACGAGTGCTTCTCCACAACAAACCGTTCGCAACCGATTCTTTATCATAGTTGGTTCGCGAAATTGGGTAAAGTGGGGGCGAGTAAAACCAGAGGTTGCCACCAGCTAGAAAGAGAATGGGATTTTTCTGGCAGAAGCTCTTACTCCCAAAAATAAATGAAGAATCGCAGCTTATCCCTGTTTTGTTTTTTGTTGGTTTGAAAACGAACCAGCATCTAATTTTTTAGTATAGCAATTTTCAAGATTTCACACAAAACAAGCTACAGAAAATCTGCTTTTTTTCTAGTTTTATTTCCTCGCAACGATCGATAAAAGGACGCTTTTAAAGATGGTTTTAGAATTTTCGCTCCAGATTTCTTGATTCTGTCAATGTAGTAAGCTACAACAGCACTAGCAAAACGGTACGAAATATGCAACCATCTCGACCAAAACGAATCGTTCATGTAGCAGATATTGAAATTTCCCCAACTTCCGGCATGGGAAGAGTTGCGTGGTATTGGCGGCAGGCATTTGAACGACGTGGCTATGAATTTATTCATCTAGGACCTCAAGAAGTCAAGGTAGTTCCCCAACGCAGCGGCAGCATACGCGGATTGTTCCCCTACGGTGCTTATTGGACGTACAAACGTTTGGGAGAGCGAGCGGATTTGTTTCTCCTCCACGAAGCCGCTTCTGCACCATTTTTAAAGAAAAAGATTCCCACGGTGGTTTTTAGTCACGGACTCGATCGCCGTCTGTGGCAGCTCAACCAACAGCGCGGGGTTCGATTTCCTTGGAAAACCCGTCTTTCATATCCAATTTGGCGGCTGCGACCGTGCGATTTGGGAGGCAAGCATGCCGATTTGCTGGCTTTGATTAACAGCGAAGATGTAGAATTTGCCCAACAATACTACCAGCGCGATCGCGAAACCATCTATATATTTAAAAATGGGGTTTACGCATCGCAACTTACCGAAAACGACGCGCCGCCAGAAAAAATTACGGTCCTATTTCTCGCTTCTTGGATTGGCAGAAAAGGCATTCATACGTTGGTGGAAGCAGCCAAGCGCTTGCACGAAAAAGGTTGGGAAATTTATTGGTTGCTGGCAGGAACGGGTGCCGACAAGGAAACCGTGCTTGATTTCTTCCCAGAATCATTGCATCCTTTTATAGAGGTTATTCCTCGCTTTCAAAGGGATTCGGAAGCCGATTTGTTTGCACGTTCCCATATTTTCGTACTGCCAAGTGCGTTTGAAGGGCAACCTTTATCTTTGCTGCAAGCCATGGAAACTGGACGTTGCTGCATTACCACCAATTGTTGCGGACAGCGAGATATCATTCAACATGGGGAAAATGGATTGCTACACGAAGTTGGCGATGCCGAAACCATGGCCTCGCTTGTGGAACAATGCGTTCGAGATGACAGCTTCAGAAAGAAACTGGGGGAAAATGCGCGGTTGTCCGTACAAGACCGCAGCTGGGAAGCTGTATCGGCAGCTTTTGTCGATAAAATAGAAGCTACCTTCTTTTCATGAAGGTTGACAAACAGTACTATCAAAATTGCCTGTTTCCACCTAAAGTATTTGTATGCGCATTGCGATCGTTTCCGCCACGTTTCCCTATCCGCCAACCCGGGGAGGAACGGAAGTTAGGACCTTTCATTTGCTGAAATATTTGAGCCGACATCACCAAGTGATGCTGGCAACCCAGCGATCGCCGGATGTCACCGATGAAGAAGTGAATACCTTGCGCCAGTGGGTGACGGAATTGGCCGTATTTCCCCCTGCCAAGCAACCTGCTAGTAACAAGCTAGGGAAACTCCTGCGTTTTGGGAAGTTTGTTGTAGAAGGAACCCCTCCCAGTATTGCCAATTCCTATTCTGTTCCCATGCAACAATGGCTTGACAGCCGGGTTTCCGCGGGAATCTGCGACGCCATTACCTGCGAACACAGCAGCAACGAACAATACATACGATCGCACTGGCGCGATCGCATCCAGACCCTGGTCAATATCCACAGTTCCCTATACGGAACTTGCAAGCAGCAATTGGAACATGGTACCAGTACCTCCCCCAGACGCGATTCCGTATATTTGCCTTTGCTCCACCGTTACGAAAAACGCTACTGTCAAAAGTTTTCTCGCATTGTCGTCACCACCAATGACGACCGAGAACAAATCGAGGCTTTTTCACCGGCAGCCAAAATTGCAGTGATTCCCAACGGCGTGGATTTGCAAGCTTTTCCTTACCGAGAGCAAGACCCGGGGGGATATCGGTTGGTTTTCACAGGAGCCATGGATGCATTGGCCAACATCGATGCCGCGCGTTTTTTTGCTGCAGAAGTATTTCCCCATATCCGAAAACAATATCCCCAAGCCGAATTTTACATTGTTGGTGCCAGACCCCAACCCGAAATTTTGCAGCTGCAAGAGCAACCTGGGGTTACGGTGACCGGTCGGGTGGATGCCATGAGCGAAATGCTGCATCAAGCAACTGTTTGCGCAATTCCCATGCGTAGCGGTTTTGGGATTAAAAATAAAACCTTAGAAGCTATGGCAGCCGGCGTTCCCGTAGTGGGAAGCGATCGCGGTTTGGAAGGATTGCAAGTAGATGCGCCGACCCAACGTGCCTTGCGTGCCAATCGTCCCCAAGAATATATTAGCGCGATCGCCCGGTTATTCGATTCTCCCCAACTACGTACCGAACTATCGCAAAACGGCCGCCAATACATTGTCAGCGAATTTAGTTGGGAACGCGCCTGTCAGGAATACGAAGCTTTCCTTTGCGACAGCGAAGGGGCCAACAATCTGCCATGAGCAAAAAGACGGGAACCCTGACCAAAGCCATTCGTTACTTCTTTTCCCTGCTGGTTTTGTTTGCAGCCACTGGCGGGTTGGGAACTACGTTGGTGGTTGCGGTAGGGGGGGGTTGGATTGGATATAAATTAATTGTCAATCCCCAAGCGTTTCTGTGGATCGACCAATATTTGCCCCCAGCCAACCGCATCTACACCGGTCAAAACCCACCGCTGACGCTTTCGCAAATCCAACAGCAAATTCGCGCCAGCGATCGCCTCGCTGGATCTCCCCTACCTTTGTGTTCCCAATCCCAATGTAATCTCGCGATCGCACAAAACATAGCAGGCACCCATCAAAACCAGAACCTACAAGCCATTTTATTACCGGTTTTGAAAAAAAAAGCAAACTGCGACGCCAATTGCAAAGTTATTGAAGAATTACGCATTTACCAACCCATTCAAGCACCGCAATGGCAGTTTCCCGGTCTCGATCCTTCCCAACTATTTCGCTTGGTCGAACAAAAAACAGTTACCGGACCGCCAGAATCCTTTGTCATCGCACCAGTTGCCAACCGGAATATCGCCGGCAGCAACACACCAGTTCCTTTGACGCAATGGCATCGTTTTCCCAACGATGCACCCCAGGATGGCATTTGGATTCACTTAAGTGGCATGCGCGCGGTCAACAATACCTCCATTGTTTACGGACAGGTATTGCATTATAATATAAAACACAATCACGTCAGTAAATTATTAGACTGGACCAGCCCCAGCGGACAAACCCCCTCCTGGAAGCAAGTGACAGGCACCCAAACCCCAGAACTGGTTATTGACCAAAGTATAGGCTTGGAACCCAAATTTCAGCTGTATCAAGTGAAACCGCGCAGCTTTTTCCTCAATCCCGTACAGTTGGTTCCTGTTTCTTTTACAGAACCAGTTCTGGATCGACCCACCTACCAGGATGCGTTACGGCTGGCGCGCAGCGGTTTGTGGTCCCAGGCAGCGGAACAATTTCGCCAAGCCAAACAGCAAACCCTCGCCAACGAAAATTACTGGCCCAACGAAGCTCAAGCACAGTTGGATTTAGCGGTTATGCATGCAGAAATTGCCCAACGGCAGGCAGAAGCCGCTTGGATAAGTCCTTCGCAAGAGGTGTTGGCGAAGCTCATTGATGGTCGCTGGGAGTCGGCATTGGGGGTTTTTCAAACTTCCTGGCGTCACCAACAGGCCATTGCGAAGCTGTTGCAAGATGAGTACGACCGCCTATGGCAGCGGGTGGAAACGGCTTTGCGCGTTCATCCCCAACAGCGATCGGCACAAGTTTGGGCGGCTTTGATGGTTGGTTCTCGTCAGGGTACGGCGGCGGCTTGGGATTGGTTGGAGCAACAAGAACAAGTAGATGCTCGGACAAGGGTGTTTATTGGCAAGCTTTTGCGCCAGTTGGAAGCGGCTTTGGCACAGCGACCTTTACAGCGTTCCCACCAGAGTCATATTATCGGTACAGCAGAGTTTTTGGAACGACCTAATAAGGAGAATTGGTGGCAGCCAGCCGGTCGGTTATCCCAGAAAATTGCTGAGGAACGGTCGTGGTATCGTATTCAAGTTACTAGTTGGCACAATGGCAGTCAGTGGCAACCCGAAATTTCCTCAGATGTCTTTTTGCCCAGTTTGTGGCAGCAGTTGGGATTGACGATAGACCCGCAATTGCAAGTGACTTCCTGGCGGCCTAACGGCGATCGCGAAACGATTTCCGTAACGGTGAAAGCTCTGCGCCATCAGGGTAATGACGTACAGTTGCTGGCGACAGGACCTTCCCTATCTGTTGCTAACAGCAGAGGCGCTTTGGCGTTTACCCAACAAGCTTTGACATGGGTAGACTCCCGGGTAATGACTTTAAAAAGTTTGGCAGCCGAAAAACCTGTGACCGTTCAAAATCTCTTACCGCAGCTGTGGAGGGAACTGCAACTGCTCCGGTTTTCTATATCGCAACCCATTCCCAGCATACCGAAGTTGCGATCGCAGTTTGGCAATTGGACGATCGAATCGATCGACCTGAACGGCAATGGCGATTCTGAAATTCTGCTGACCCTGCAAATCCAGGATTCTAGAGAAGGCAATTGGCAGTCAGTACGGCTGAATACTTTGGATACCAATCCCTGGCAAACCCATACGTTGATTTTTTCTCAGGATGGGAATTTGCTGTATAACGAGTTTCGGAGTTTGGAAAAGCGATCGCTGTTTGGTGCGATTCAAATCGGTGAGGAGCAACCACCAGCTTTGCTTTTTGCGACCCCTAGTGGCTATAAAGCAATTGCTTGGCAAGGATAAGTGTTGGCCAATCCAGCGTTGAGGCAGGAAAAATTTCTCTGCTTTCCCGGATGGGCTTGCCGATATCGGTATTTTCCGTATATACTCGGAGAAAAGATTTCATTCTTATGTCCGTGTGGCAAATAACCCGCAGCGGACGTGGGTTGGTTTGGGTGGTTTGCAGGCTGCAAAAGACGCTGCCTCCCACTTCTATAGGGAAAAGGGGGAATTTCTCAGACCCATAGAAGATGGGGGTGTAAAATCCCAATACCATATCCTCCCATTTCTGAAAAAAAATGATTGTCTGGAGTTTCCCAATTGCCCATTTTACCCGTTATTTCCTACAAAATGCCCGATTTTCTATTGCATACTTTTGAGGAAATGGTATAAGTTTTATTGTCAGAAAAAATTATTACGGCGATCGCTATGAACCCATCTCCTATTCTTTCTATCGTTACGCCAACTCGTGGGGATTTTTCTGATGAGTGGTGCCACGAGCTGTTGAAAGTTCGCGGTGAGGTAGAGTTTCTGTTTGTCTACCATCCTTATACATCTATCCGAGAAATCACTGATACGCGCGTTCGTTCCTTGGTAAGCCCCTATAAAGGGGAAATGATGCAGCGACATGTAGGATTGCTCAACGCGCGCGGAACGTACTTAGTAGCCCTCGATGACGACGATTACATCCATCCAGATATCGCACAGTTGGTGCAAGAATATTTTCAAAGATTCCCCGATAGCTGGATATTACGCTTGAGCAAGTGCAATATTGACCATCAAGACCGGGAAAATATCGAACGCCCTTGGGAGCAGCTTCCCGATGTCAACCGGCTAGAGATTTTGAAAAAAACACCAGAAAATCCCTATCCTTTTCAAAGGGGGAAATTCCAAGGTTTGCTAGAAAACCCCATCGCTCCTATAGACACAAAATTTGATTTTCTCCACGCCTGTTTTGTCAAAGCGCGAAACGACCACAAAGGATATCACTTTGAAAACTTCAACAACATTGTTTGGAAAACCGAACTCGTGCAAAAGGCACTGCCCCATCTATCGGAAGCAACCAAACTTTGGGGGCATCTGACTTGGATTCCCGTGACAGGGGCCGATCGCTTGACAGCATTGTTCGTTCAAGCCAAGTTTTATCAAAAAGATCGCATTATCGGCCACTGTCTGCCCAAACCAGAGCAAATTCGTTATATTTACAAAGAAGCCTCTTTGAAGCCCCCCAGATTTCACGTTTTTACCGATTTTCTCTTGCTAAAGCAGTTTCCTCGATATGGTTATATGTGGAATTTATTTTTAAGCAAGCTGTATTTAGTACCGAGAACTTTTGCCAAGTTGTTGAAATGGCAACTGTGGCAGACAGACAAGCAAGTTTAGAATCTCACTCGTCGCTGTCGCGGTATCTTTGGGGCATGCCCACTGGTGACACCCCGGCGATCGCTTTTAAATTCTGCGATCGCACCAACTCCATAAAATTCAAGCTGGAACGCCCTTCCAACTTGGCCACCGTAGCGATTCCATCCAACAGCGCCTTAGCTGCCTCTACCTTGCTATATCCCCGCCTGCTGGCAAGGCGCAATGCCTCCTCATCGGCGCGCAACTCAGCTTTCACCCCCCGCTGCGCGCGCCAAATCCGATTGGCTGCCAAAGCACTCAAACCACCGGCAACCAATATACCAATGGCATCCCCTTGGGAAAGCTCAAAAATCGTACCAAAAGCCCCAGCCGCCACCACACCCTGGGGCCACTCCAAACGAAACCATTTGGTTCCCTCAAATTTAGCCACCGCTCGCAATAGCAACAAATCGCGCTGCGGTAAGGGAATTTCCGACCACAGGTCAAAATTAATCAAAATTTGATAGTTGCGCTTCCAAGGCAGGGCAACTGGCTCTTCGATAGGCACAATTTGCTGGGATTTGCTCACCAGTTTGGTCGCCATCCGGGCAGAAGCTGGCATCAAATCCAACAAACGGGAAATTTCTTCAGATGGATCGATTTCGGGCATAGGACATCAACAATTGGTGGTTGTTGGGCTTACAATGGAAAGGACAATCCGGCAACTGGCTTGGGAACGTTGGCCGCTTGGATTTGCGGGGGGTAATGGTTCTCTACTAAACGACGGGTATAGCTCCTTCCCCTGCAGAGAACGATTCTCCTTCACCAGACGCTTCGCGAACGTATAGATGACCATGTTAGACGCATTTGACCCGACTCCTCCCGATTGGACATCTTCAGCAGTTCACGTCTTAGAATTTCGCTGCCCGGTTTGCGGCAGTAGCCCCAAAAAAGCCGAACGGGTTTGGATCAACCGCCGTTCTCCCGTTTTTACCGAGGAAAATCGCCGCAAATGGCAGGAATTTTACCAATGTTCCTGCGGCAGCTGCTGGTGGGCGTGGAGCAGCGATCGCCCACCAGCCGCAACGGAAGAAAACGAAGAAGACACAACGTTGCCACCGGAAGCATGAACTTGCCTGGTAGCAAGTCGCCAGTTGGGGCAGACAGGCGCAGCGCTTGCTTTTAGAACTTAAGCAACGGTTGGAAGCCATGTTTGCCCGAAAAATGACCGATTTGCTCCATTTTTTCCACGGTGATTTGGTTTCTACCCCAAGAGAAGTTGGTATACAGCTTCTCAAACTCCAACAGCATGGATTCGGCAAAACAAGCAAACAACTGGCGGGTGGGGGCATCCATATTCACCAAATCCATAATATGCCATTCAATATCGAGGGAATGTTCCACAATACCGCCTTTCAAGACGTAGACCCCTGGCATCTGAAAGTGGCGGTTGAGGTTTTTGGGATATCCCCCATCAATCAGCAGACAAGGGCGTTTGAGCTGGCTAACATCAATCTCCAACCCCTTGGGCATGCTGGCGACCCAGACCACAATATCTGCCTCCGCCAGTGCCCCATCCAAATCTACAATCTTGCCGCGACCTAACTCCTCTTGCAAGGCATGCAAGCGATCGCGATTGCGCGCCACCAGCAGCATTTCCTTGGTGTCGGTTCGCATATTCAGCCAGCGACATACGCCACTACCAATATCACCGGTGGCACCCACCACAGCTACTTTAGCCGTCGATAGATCGATACCCAACATCGACGATGCTTTCTCCACTTGCTGGCTAATAATATAAGCCGTGTGGGTATTGCCGGTCGTAAAGCGTTCCAACTCCAATCGGATATTGCGCACCTGCCGGATCTGGTTCAGGTTGAAATTTTCAAAAACAATAGAAGAAAATCCGCCTAAAGCCGTAATCTTCAGCCCTTGCTTTTGCGCGTGTACCATCGCATTGACAATTTTGCGAACGGCAGCTTTCACCCGCTGGCTGGCTAGCATTTCCGGCAAAAAGCACGACTCCACGTACAAACCTTCAATCGTTTGACCGATCGCGCTGGTCACCTTAATCCGATCGACAACCAACGGCGGGGCGCTGCACCAAAAGTCCAGCCCCTGGTTGGCATATTCCGGATAGCCCAGCCGGCTAGCCACAGCCTGAGCGTGCTCCAAACTCGTCAAATGACCAATTAAACCAAACATGAACTGCTATAGGTAGTAAGCCTGCGAACTAGGCAAAATTCTGGTGACAGATCCAAGATAGTTCAAAACACTCCCTAATAGTACAAAAAAATCCTGCAATCGAGGCGATTTTTCTCAATAAGTTGCCATCTCTGCTCTATCCTAAAACACTAAGCCTTGCAGGGGAAGCGGAAAACCACCGCCCTCTTGGAGGCACCGCAGCTACTCCCTTCCCCTACAACTGGCAAGGCATTCCCCGAGCGAACCTACACCGAACGCAATCCGTAAGCCGACATGCGCATAATCTCGCGGGTGGTGAAACCAATATTTTCTAAAGCTTCCCCATAGGCAATCATAAAATCTTCAATGAGGGCATCTTTTTCCATGCCGATTGCCTCCACATCAGCTTCCACCGCTGCCAGCATTTGCCACACCAAGGGCAAATTTTCCTGGTTGGCCGTTTCTAGTTCGTTTTTCGAGGTTTCTAAGTTTTGCGCCAGCCACTCTTCGGCGTAGTTGCGGTGTTGGTATTCATCCTTGACCACCCCTTCGGTAATTTTGCGGGCAAAGGGATCGGCTACGGGAATATAAATGTTATACGCCGCGATCGCAAAACACTCCACAATCAATCCTTGGATCAATAGGCAAGTAACGATTTTTCCTTGGGCTGCCGCCTGGTCGAAGTTTTGGTGTAGCTGGCGAAACAAGCCTTCTGCAAAATCCATATCTGGGGTCACTTGCAAGTTGCGACCGCAAGCTTCAAAGCCCTTTTGATGGCGATTTTCCATTTTCGCCAATTTTTGCAATTCCTCTTTGTCTTCGCCCAGCATCTCAGCCAAGCGCAAATAGTTGTTGTAGGCTTGTTTTTCGCCTTCGATCACCAAGGCATTGATGCGGCTGTAAGCACTTTTGTATTCTGAGCTTTGGTAGTTCAGTTCCTGTTGGATGCCCTCTAGCTGCGGCATAAAATCAAAGTCTCCTGTACGGTGCGTAAAAACTTCTCAATCACAAAATTAACCTTAACCGTTCTCAAGAACCTGCTAAGGTAATCAAAAAAACAGCTGTTTTTATGGAACAGCTATAGTGTACTGTACCTATTTCTAAAAAAAAGTGGCAATTTTGCAAACATTTGCTTCCCGCGCTCGCTTTTTCCAACTTCTCAATACCTGCTTGCTGGTTTTGGGGGCTGTCGTTGTCTTGCTTCCCCTAGCAGTGGTCTTTCTCGCTTCTTTGACCCCCACTGGGGTGTTGGGCAATTTCGACGAAATTACCCTGGAAAACTACCGCACAGCCTGGGCGCGGGGCGATTTTTGGTTGGCTTTTGCCAATTCCACCCTGGTTGCCCTGGCGGTGACGGCCGCACAAGTGGTAACATCCGCTTTGGCGGGATACGCCCTTGCCAGACTGCAATTTCCCGGCAGGCGCACGTGGCTCCTTTTGGTGCTAGCCAGCCTCGTGATTCCTTTTCAACTGCTGGTGATTCCCATTTTCCTGGTGTTGAAGTGGGGGCATCTGCTCAATACCTACGCTGCCCTGATTCTGCCCACCGCCGCCAACGGTTTTGGCATTTTTTTATTGCGTCAGTATTTCCTGACCTTACCGGTAGAATTGGAAGAGGCGGCTGCCCTCGATGGTGCCACCCGCTGGCAAATTCTTTGGGAAGTGATGCTGCCCCTTGCCCGCCCGGCGGTGGTCACGTTGTTTCTGTTTACTTTTATTGGTGAATGGAACGATTTGTTTAAACCGCTAATTTTTACCACCCGACCGGAATTGCGCACCGTGCAGCTGGCTTTGGCGGAGCTTCAGGAACAGTTTACCAGCAATTGGTCTTTGCTCATGGCAGGGGTCACCATTGCTACCATTCCCGTGGTGGTCTTGTTTTTGCTGGGGCAACGGCAATTTATCCGCGGGATTGCAACTACTGGTATTAAAGGGGATTGATGGCAAACAGTTGGGCGAATTCTGCCGCATCTTATGCCCCTCCTTGGTTTTTGCGCCAGGGATGGGCAATGACGATTTACGTAGCGCTCTGGGGGCGGCGTTCCTGGCAAGACAGTACCGTCTATGGGGCACCGCCCTACCAAGAAAAAGTTTTTGCTGGGGCTGGGGAGGTACCGATTTATGGTTGGGTGGCGGTTCCCGAGAATCCGCGCGCTACCATGGTCGCAACCTATGGTATTACGGGGAGTTTGGCGAATCAATGGTATTTGCATTTGCTGGGGCGTCAGGCTTTTGCCCGGGGATATGCGGTGGTTTTGTTTGATTGGCGATCGCACGGCAAAACGGCGGAACTCTCCCCCACCCTCACTTCGGATGGTCTCTACGAAGGGGAAGATTTTCTGGCGATTGCTGCTGCTGCCCAAACTATGGGTTGCCCCCCGCCTTTCTGGTTGGCGGGATATTCTTTGGGGGGTCAAATGGCTCTGTGGGGTATCAAAAAAGCCCAAGTGGCAGAAACTCAAGAGATTGGTGGCGGGATTGCCATTTGCCCCAACCTCGATTCCAATCGCTCTTTATCGTATCTGGTGCAATCTCCCATTGGTCGCTACGTGGAACAAGGTATTGCCGGCAACCTCAAAAAACTGGCTTGGCGGCTGTATCACAATTTTCCCCAGGAGATCGATGGCGATGCCATTGAAAGAGCAGACAGTATTATCGGGTTCGATCGCGAGTTGGTAATTCCACGTTTGGGATTTGCTTCGGTAGAAGAATACTATCACGCCAGCAGCCCCCTACTGTTTCTAGACGATTTGCAAAAACCAACCCTGATTATCTACGCCGCCGACGACCCATTTTTTGACCCTTCCATCGTTGCCGAATTGCAGCAAATTAGCCGGGAGAATGCCGCTATTGATTTGTATTTAACCGCCCATGGCGGTCACGTAGGTTATTTAAACAGCCACCGCCGCCAGCGCCAACTCGGCGATCGCGATCGGTGGTGGGCTTGGCATCGTACTCTAGATTGGTGCGACTGGCAGCTACAAAAGCGATAAAATAATCATAAGATTAACTTTTGTAAACTTCTCAATGTCAACGTTCCATCGGAGATAGCGTTATGACCGTGCAAGTAGGCGATCGAGCCCCAGATTTCACCCTTCCCTCTCAAACTGGCGAATCCATCAGCCTCAACCAGTTTGTGGGCAAACAACCCGTGGTTTTGTATTTTTATCCCAAAGATGAGACCCCCGGCTGTACCAAAGAAGCCTGTGCGTTTCGCGATCGCTACCAAGTATTTCAAGAAATGGGCGCTCAAGTTATTGGAGTTAGCAACGATTCCACCCAAGACCACCAAAAATTCGCCGCCAACCACAACCTACCGTTTATTTTATTAAGCGATCGCAAAAACGAAGTCCGCAAACTCTACGGCGTTCCCAACACCCTCTGGATCCTACCCGGTCGCGTCACCTACGTTATCGACAAAGAAGGCACCGTACGCCATATTTTCGATCGCATGATGCAATTTGACGCTCACGTGGAAGAATCCCTGAAAGTACTGCGATCGCTGCAGTCTGTTTAAGTGATGCGTGGGGGTGTACCGAGCGTACCGAGCTTGGGAGATACAATTGGTTGTTCGATCCGACACCCCGACGCTCCGAAGCCCTCTGCAAAGACAACCATGAGCAAACCCTACCAAACCATCCCCATCGAAGACTGCCAAGAACCCCTCATCCCCATTCCCACCACAGAATTTTCCTTTTGTTCCCCCCATCCCTACGCCCAGCTGGGGGCACCCTACGGCGATACATCTCCTTTTTGCCTGCGGGAAGGGGTTTTGCAGCGGCTGCAAACAGCCCAAAACTACCTGCAACAAAAACATCCCCACTGGCGGATTCAAATTTTCGACGCCTACCGCCCCATCGCCGTGCAGCAATTTATGGTAGACCATACCTTTACTGAAACCGCCAAAGCGAATGGATTGCATCCAGATTCGATGACACCTTCCCAACGCCAGGAAATTCAAGCCCAGGTAGAAAAATTTTGGGCACCCCCTAGCCACAATCCGGCAACGCCACCTCCCCACAGCACGGGTGCTGCTGTCGATATTACCCTTGCCAACGAAAGCGACGAACCCCTGAATTTGGGTTCGCCCATTGATGAAATTTCCCCCCGTTCCGCTCCCGATTACTTTGCTGCCAGCACTTCACCACCGGAAAGTCACTACCATCAGTTGCGCTTCCTGTTACGAGAGGTTATGCTAGCGGCGGAATTTCAACAACATCCTGCTGAATGGTGGCATTTTTCCTTTGGCGACCAACTGTGGGCTTGGCTGACCAACCAGAAATCCCCAGCAAATTCCACAGTGGCACGGTACGGTCGCGTAGAAAAATCCTTGTAGTGGGTGACCGGCGGTTCGATTCTCTGCCCAAACAATTATGAAAAAGATTATTTCTCTGGTTGTTAGTCTGGTTATTCTGGCGATTATCTATACCAAAATTGATGTAACTCAGTTGCTGCAAGTTTTTCAAAATAGCGATCGCTTGTGGATGGTGGTCAGTTTGGCAATGGTAATTCCGCTCACCTTGCTTACGAGCTGGCGTTTGCAGCAACTCATGCCTCGCAGTGGCGTACTGCGTTTCGGCGAAGCCAACCGGCTAATTTTAGCTTCCAGCACGCTGAATATGATTTTGCCTTCCAAAATGGGCGATATTGCCAAAGCTTATTTTATGCGAGAACGGGGACATTTGGCAGGGAGTTTGGCGCTGTCGCTGGTGATTTTCGAGAAAACCTGCGATATGCTTTCCCTGCTGCTTTGGTGCGTGTTTGGGTTATTTTTTTATCCCAACAAGGATGTTTTGTTTTGGGTGATGACCCTGGGAGTAGCGGCTGGTTTGCTGTTAGGAATCCTCCTGTTAGGGTCTCGCCGCTTTGCCTATTTCTTTTTTACCCAAACCCATAAAATTGCCCCAGGCAAGTTCAAAGCCAAAATCGATCGGTTCCAATACGCCTGGGATGAAATGCACGGCTATTTTTGGGGCGAACCTACCCACTTAGCGAAAGTAGCGCTGACGTCGGTATTTATTTGGTTCGGTCATTTATTACAAATTTGGTTTTTTATTTTTGCCCTGCGCGCTTCCGTTCCCTTACTGGCGAATTTGGCGCTTTCTCCCCTGGCGATTTTGGCTGGTTTGCTGCCTTTGACCTTTGCCGGCGTGGGGACACGGGATGCGGCGCTAATTTTGTTTTACCAACCCTATTTTGGCGATGCCACAGGAGCAGCGTTGGGGTTGCTTTGCACTTCTAGATATTTTATACCGGCTGTAGCAGGTTTGCCCTTTCTGGGGAGGTATTTCACCACCGTACGCCAGTTTAAAGGGTCCAAATGAAGGTGGCACCTGCTACGGCCGGGACCGCTGAGAAACTCCTCAGGTAGGATTCGAACCTACGACCAATCGGTTAACAGCCGACCGCTCTACCACTGAGCTACTGAGGAACGCATTTTTTATATTAACCAGAGATTAAAAGTTACGCAAGGGGTTTTGGCAATTTTTTGGGCAAAATTTTGGAAAAATTTTTCTACGGGCGGTTTTTCCCAAGATTTCCCTAACGAGCAAAATCCCCCAGCAACTAGCCGGGGGATGCTCAAGAGCGAATGCCAAAGCGGAGTTTGTCCAGGCGTTCTTGGGCGTCTGGATCGAGGGAACGCACCAAAAACCGACCTTGCGATCGCTTGGGGGTTCTCTGGTTGCGGCGGACGCTGCGCGCCATACGGTCGATGTCTAGCTCCAGTTGTTTGGCCGACATCCATTCGGCCCCATATCCCATCACGGTAAGTTGTTGGGCGCGATCGGAGGTGGCCACGATCGCCCGCAGTTTGCGATATTGGGGACGTTGGGCCAGTTCGGCACAGACTTTTTCGATGTAGTCGTCCGCGGTTTGACCGGATTCGGTATAGTAAATGCTAACGTAGCGGGTAACTGCTTCCACGCTGCTGGGTTCGCCGCGAAATTGGGCGTCAAAAACCAGCCGAGTTTCCCACTTTTGACAGGCGCTGTAGTTGACCAAGGCTTCGGTCAATTGATCTCTAGCGGCCTCCAAACCGTCGCGATCGCGAATTTTTATGAGATGGGCCCAGCTACCGACAATATTGTAGCCATCTACAAGCAATACCACCCCAGATGTTTGCTGTGACATGGTTCTTAAGTAACGACATCCCGATTGACCAAAAGCTGGTTGCGTCTGCAGATTGTAGAATGCCCCCATTTGGCCCCCACCAAAAAAACGCCGCCATACGAAAGTTGCCCCCACAGATGGTTCGGCAACGGGGGTGGCGGCACGATGATCCCATAGCCTTTCCCATAGGGGGACGCACCTAGGCGAAAGTTCTGGTCAAACGCTGTTTCAGCCGTTGCGGATCGCCGCTATCCACCACTTTGCCTTCCTCTAGCAAAAAAGCACCATCGCAGTAGTCCAGTTCGTCCAGACGGTGGGTGACCCACAGGGCCGTAATCTGCTTGGTGCGCACCAGGTTGCGTACCTGCACCACCAAGTCAATTTGACCGTCCGGATCGAGCAAAGCGGTGGGTTCGTCCAAAAGCAAAGTGTGGCAGTGACGTGCGATCGCGCCAGCAATGGCCACCCGTTGCTTTTGACCGCCGCTGAGGGCATAAATAGGGCGTCGCTGCAATCCCAGCAAGTTGACCGTTTCTAGGGCTTCGTCTACTCGGGCGCGAATTTCGGGAAAGGAAAGTTGTTCTTCAACCAACCCAAAGGCAATGTCTGCCCCCACTGTGGGCATGACCAACTGCCGGTCGGGATTTTGAAACACAAAACCGACGGGTGGCTGAATATAGATTTCCCCAGATTGGGGGGCGAGTAACCCTGCCAAGAGCCGCAGCAGCGTAGATTTGCCGCTGCCGTTGGCACCCAGAAGCATCCAAAATTCTCCCGAGCGCACTTGCAGGGAACAGTTGTCCAAGATTGTAACACCGTTAGACCATTGGAAGTGCAGGTCTTGGACTTGAATGGCTGTTGGGGGGGTCACCGATGGCGAACGGTTCATTGATTCAAAGCAGCAAATCCGGCGACTCGGTCGGCTGAGGTCCCCGATTTTTGGGACATTTGCACGACAGAGATTTCGCTACACAAAACGGTGACTTTCTTACCAGCATCGCGATCGCAGGTAAGTTCCATAACCTTCGGTTCCCCACTGGTCATGGCTGCGGTTAGTTTCTGGTATAGCTCCTGAGCGTCGTTTTCTTCTTTACGCTGGACCGAAATGGGGGCTGGGCTGTATTTGAGCATTACATCGATGGTATACATAGTTGCCAATCTTTACATTGGTACAGTTTGGTGTGCCAGTTCCTAGTATCTCAGATTTCACCAGCGATCGCCGGTCGGAATCCCACAAAAATCTATCAGTAGCGACCACCGGGAGTTCCCGGGACTTGGCAACGCCTGGTCGGGAAAACCAAGTTGTTCCCAGGTTCTTTATAAAATTTAACAAAAATTGACAGTTTTGCCTTGGCGAATCTCATATTTTCGCTATAATAATGGATGGGATCGTAAAGAAAAGTAACATCTATGGACATATCGTCCCTTTTGTGGTTTGTCCACCGACTAGCGAAAAAGGAATGCGATATGCTTTCATAGAAGATAACGACCCTGCACTTATGTAATCGTTGGAGATATCAATATGACCATCGCAGTCGAACGTCCGCAAGTAGAACGCGGCTGGTTTGACGTACTCGACGATTGGCTGAAGCGCGATCGCTTCGTCTTCGTCGGTTGGTCC
>NZ_LNDC01000193.1 GCF_001870905.1 Geitlerinema sp. PCC 9228 | reverse complement strand
TCCTAGCCTTTGATGGAAGGAGCAACTTGTTCGGTAGCAGCCAAGTCCAAGGGGAAGTTGTGAGCATTGCGCTCGTGCATAACTTCCATACCCAGGTTGGCGCGGTTGATCACATCTGCCCAGGTACCGATGACGCGACCTTGGCTATCCAACACGGATTGGTTGAAGTTGAAGCCGTTCAGGTTGAACGCCATGGTGCTGATGCCTAAGGCAGTGAACCAGATGCCGATAACTGGCCAGGCACCCAAGAAGAAGTGCAAGGCACGGCTGTTGTTGAAGGATGCGTATTGGAAAATCAAGCGACCGAAGTAGCCGTGAGCAGCCACGATGTTGTAGGTTTCTTCCTCTTGACCGAATTTGTAACCGTAGTTTTGAGACTCGGTTTCGGTGGTTTCGCGAACCAAGGAAGAAGTAACCAAGCTGCCGTGCATGGCGGAGAACAAGGCACCACCGAAGACACCGGCCACACCCAACATGTGGAACGGATGCATCAGGATGTTGTGCTCGGCTTGGAACACCAGCATGAAGTTAAAGGTGCCGGAGATTCCCAAGGGCATCCCATCGGAGAAGGAACCTTGACCGATGGGATAAATCAAGAACACGGCGGTGGCAGCGGCTACCGGGGCGCTGTAAGCCACGCAGATCCAGGGACGCATGCCCAAGCGATAGGACAGCTCCCATTCACGACCCATGTAGCAGAAAACGCCAATCAAGAAGTGGAACACTACCAATTGGTAGGGACCACCGTTGTACAGCCACTCATCCAAAGAGGCTGCTTCCCAGATGGGATAGAAGTGCAAACCGATGGCGTTGGAAGAAGGAACCACCGCACCGGTGATGATGTTGTTGCCGTACATCAGAGAACCAGCGACGGGTTCGCGGATGCCATCGATGTCTACTGGAGGAGCAGCGATGAAAGCAATGATGTAGCAAGTGGTAGCGGCTAGGAGAGTAGGAATCATCAACACACCGAACCAGCCAATGTAAAGGCGGTTGTTGGTGGAGGTGACCCACTCACAGAACCGTTCCCACAGATTCGCGTTTTGGCGTTGCTGTAGGGT
>NZ_LNDC01000192.1 GCF_001870905.1 Geitlerinema sp. PCC 9228 | reverse complement strand
ACTATCGGCTCTTGGTCTAGCCACTACTACGGGAACCTGGCTGTTCCCAAGCCCCGTCGCTTTAGCGCGGGGTCAGTGACTTTTCTAAAAAGGGGCTATGGGGGTTTAGAATCCCCCAAAACGCCATTTGTACCACTAATACCATTTCTGAAAAAACATAATTTTCTGGAATTTTCCAATTTCCCTGGTAGGGGCGCTCACGCGTTGCGCCCCTACAAAAATGCCTCTATTATCTCTTGCAGATTATTAAGGAAATGGTATAAGGTTCACCTCGCCAAGGTTACCGGTGGCTTTTTCTAGCTGCTAGGAGGGAAAAAACGGGGGTCTCCAGCTAGTAGCTGGCCATCTCCCCGGAGACAGACCTTCAGGGCACCCTGGCACCTCAGCTAGCGACGGAGGATACCAGGAACCTCCACACGTTTGGTGGAGGCGCTGGCTTACTTAGCCGCAATTTCCACAGAGTTTAAAGTTCTGCCTTCAGACACAGCCGTAGCTTGGTCCGCCGCTACCGCCGTTGTTGGGGCAGCTGGGTTCGCCATACGCCACAAGAGTATAGCAGGAAAGACCCCGAACACCACCCCCAAAAGGACGGGAATCCACAAATTGGCAGCCACACTCATCACGGCCGAAAACGCAAAATTACTGAGATAAACCGCTAGGGGAACACCCAACTGCGCGCGGGTTACCCCCAAAGAATGTCCCGGCCAAAACAGCGCCGCCACCCCCATGAACAGAGCGCCGGTTCCCAGCCAACCGATAAAATTTTGATAGGGCATGCCAAAGAAGGCACCCGGTTGGTTCCAATGCCAGAAAGGCACCAAAGTTTGACTCATGGCTGGATCGAGGACGAAATCCCAGGAAGTCAGCAAAACAGCTCCCAAAGCGATCGCCATTCCCTGGCGAACCCAACCAGGCAGCGACAGGTTTTCCAATCCCGCTCTAGCCAGCAAGTAAGCAGTACCCCCCAAATAAAACCAAGAAAGGGGAATGGTAAACGGCACCAAGCCGCCAATTTTGTATCCCAAACCATTTAAATACTCGTACTCGCCAAATGGGAATCCCGTACTGGTCCCCAACAATTCGCTGCCCAACGACAGACAAACAGTAGGAAGGAAAAAAGCCAACAGCGATTTCATCCCCAACCGGCGATAGAGAGCGATGGCAACCGCAACCGCCCCCAACAAGATATATACCACGCCGCCTCCGGCCATACTCCAGCGAAAAGCCGTTTGCCCCCAACTTCCTAACGCCGTAATAATTTCTGGATGGGGCAGCACCCACAGCAGTCCGGCTAGTCCAAAGGCCATTGAAAAAATATGACCCACCAGGGAAAAACGCTCGGCTCGTGCAAGCTTGCTCATGATAATCCTCAACCAAATAAAAATTTCTGTTTCCAGACGAACCATCCCCAGCCCAATCGAAGGCTTACCCGGAGTCCCATGAAGGGAGAGATGCCATCACGCAACGCGGGGGACGCCATTCGCCTCTATCTAATATAGTTTACAAAACTTTAAAAACTTTGAAACGGCAGATTTTTATTTGGTGGCGGTGTTTTTTTCCGGCTGGGCTAACAAATGGGCAGTAGCGCGCGCGGCGATTTGTGCCGACCCCGTGAAAAAATCCCGGTTAATGGTGTTAATGGTATCGCTAGGTTGGTGGTAGTGGGGATTGCGAAAGTTAGCAGTATCCGTCACCATCACTGCGGGAATATCGTGCCACCAGAAGGGGGCGTGGTCGCTGCGCAAGGCAGCTGGAAAGAGAGCCCCTTTAGCAGGAACCGCTAGAGTTTCCACGGGCGGCAAATGTGCCGGCATGTCCTGGGAAAACGCCTGCAATAGAAAGGGATGTTCGCTGTTGCCGACGACAGCTAGGAAATTCCCGCGACGGCTGGGCGGTTCTATGGGCAAACTTTGGGGATAGGTTTGACAGTCCGGTTGGTAACAGGCAAACCCCACCATTTCCAAGACAATGGCAGCTTCGACGTTTTCGCGGTGGGCAGCAACATCGGTAAAAGCAAAACTACCCAACATGCCTTGTTCTTCCGCGTCAAAAAAGATAACTTGCAGGGTCGCTGGCGTGGGATGCTGGGCAAACAACCGCGCTATTTCTAACACAGTGGCCACACCGCTGCCATTATCGTCGGCACCTGGGGAACCGGCTACGGTATCGTAGTGGGCGGCGACAATAACTTTTCCTGCTTGCGAGTTGCTCCCGGGGCGTTGTGCCCAGATGTTGACGCCCTTGTCCCGAGCGTTGTCGCGGGGAAGGTCAAAAACCTGCTTTTGGGGCGATAAACCAAACGATCGCAATTTCTCGCTCAAATAATCCCGCGTTCGCTGGCGCTGGCTTTCGGTATGGCGTTCGTAGTTCAGGTCTTCTAGAAACTGCCACAGAGTGACCCGATCGATTTGGGGAACGGCGGGGGACATAGGCGTCTTTTCACCCAGCAGCGGGGCTGTCGGTGGGGCGCTCCGGACTGGTGCTGGTGCGGAACCAAGGGTCGGTGGGGTGCGTACAGTACTGAAGAAGACTTGGGAAAGAACAACCAACAGCACGGCGAGCAAACATCCTGCGATCGATTTAACCATCATTTTGCTGGTTCCCTTGGCTGGCGAAAAAATCTGTAGGGGCAAAGCTCCCGTGCTTGTCCTGACACAAGGCGCGATCGCTTTGGGAAAGGTTGGGATTGGTCGCTAAATAATCCCGTACCCAGCGGCAACTTTTCTGTAACAAATCTTGCAAATCCAAATTCCATAAAATCGCCGTACTATCAGCACTCGTCGATACCAAGGTTTGGCCGTCGGGACTAAAGCTGACATCCAAAACGCCGCTTTCGTGGCCGTGCAAGGCTTTTAACAGACTGCCATCGCGGCTCCATAGCTTGATGGTACCATCCCAATTGGCAGAGGCGATCGCTTTGCCATCCGGACGAAAGGCAACGCTATTGACGCTGTCGTTGTAGCCCCGGTACAAGGTATCCACCAATAAAGAGCGATCGCGTACGGTTTTTGGGGGCGTGGCCCCAGTAGAGACGCTTCGCGTTGCGCTTCTACTGTTGGTAGGCAAACGCCATAGTTTCACTGTATTATCCCACCCCGCCGACACCAACCTCTTGCCATCGGGACTAAAGGCAATATCAGTAATGTAAGACTGATGCCCAAAGGGGTCTTTGCTGGTGGTAACCGTCCCCACTAATTCGCCGTTGCGACGCCACAGGAGAATTTGCTGGTCGTCCCCTGCTGAGGCCAAAAGTTGCCCGTTGGCGGAAAAGGCGACGCTGTTGACTCTGCCTTGGTGGGCGGCGAGGGTGTGCAGTAGCTGGCCGGAAAGGGACCAAATTTTGACGGTGCCGTCGCGGCTGGCGGTGGCAACCAATTTCCCCTGGGGATCGAAGGCAGCTTGGTAGGTTCGATCGGCATGGCTGGGGTTGGGGGCGCAGTTGCCGGGGAGGTCTTTTTTGTCAGCTAGGCTGGGGTCTGTTAGGGTCGCGATCGCGGTTCCAGAGGGGTCCCATAATTTCACGGTACAGTCGTGACTGGCTGATGCCAGCATGTCGCCGTTCGGAGCAAACGATACGTCGTACAAGCCACTTGCATGTGCCTGCCAGCTTTGGAGGAGTTCCCCTTGCCGGTTCCAAATTTTCACACTGCGATCGCTGCTGCCGGTGGCAATGGTTTGTCCATCAGGAGAGAAACCGACACCGTATACCCGCTGTTCGTGAGCGCGCAACCGGGGCAGAGAGGTCGATTCGAGTTTCCACAAACGTACGGTTTTGTCCCAACTGCCGGTGGCGATTAAGTTGCCATTGGGACTAAAGTCCACGCTGGTTACCCCATCAGTATGCACTTCAAATTCCCGTTTTTTCTCTCCAGAAGCTACATCCCACAAAATCGCTTTGCCATCTCCGCTGGCCGAGACCAGGGATTGGCTGTCAGGACTAAAACTCAGGGCGTACACCCATTTCTGGTGCCCGGAAAAAGTTCGCAATCTTTCCCCTTGCAAGTTCCACAGTTTAATAGTCTTATCGTCAGAGGCGGAGGCAAAAATTTGACCGTTGGGAGCAAAATCGAGGAAGTTGATTTTCCGATCGTGCGCTGCAATGGTTCTTCGTAGTTGGTAGCGCCCCCCGCGCCCTTGCCGCCACAAACGAATTTTTCCCTGTACGCCGGCGGTGACCAGCCAATCTCCATCTTGACGAAACTGAACCGAGCGCACGACTTCGGCATGTCCGGATAAGGTTTGGGTGGCTTGTTGGCTATAGCTGCCGTTGGGCTGGCGCTGCCACAGTTTGACTTGGGTACTGTCTCCGGCTGCAGCTACTAGGTTACCTTTGGGGCTGAAACGCACGCTGTATACTTTTTCGCCAGCTTTCAGGGTTTGTACGAGCTGGTATTGGCCATTGGTTCGCTGCCACAGGTAGAGGTTGCCATCAGTGTCGCCGGCACCAATCCACCGACCGTCTATGCTGAAGTCTACGCTGGATAGGCTGGCTGTGGGGCGGTCGAGAACTTGCACCAGCCGACCGTTGGGTTGCCAGATGCGGATGGTTTTGTCGTTGCTGGCGGAGGCGATGAAACGCCCGTCATGGCTAAAGCGTACGTCCCATACGGCGTTGCGGTGCCCTTCTAGGCGGTTGCTTTCTTTTTCAGAACGATAGATGGCTTGTTGTAGGGCGGCTGCTACTTGCAGTTCGATGTCGGCGGTGGAAACCCGGCGCGTGGTGGCGCTGTTCTGGCTGATGGACCCGCCGGTGGCGATGGTGTGGCGAAAGGTTTGCAGCCGCCGAACGGCGCGCAGGGCTTCCATGAGGGCGTCGAAGGGTTTGTTATCGAGGAATAGGGCTTCGGCGCTAGCGGAGGTGGCGGCAATTTCTGCTTTCATTTCGTTGATTTCGGCGATTTTGCTCTGCTGTTCGGCGCGCTGTTTTTGCAGTTCTACTTGTTCTCGCTGCTGTTGGAGAGCTTGTTTTTGTTTTTCGGCGTTGCGCCAAAAGGTGGCGGTGGAGAGGGTGGCACCTAGCAACAACAGGATTAAGCCGAGGGTGATTTTGAGGAGGCGGTTGAGTTCTCGGTTGCGTTTTTCTAGTTGCTGCTGGCTGGATTTTTCGGCGGCTTGGGAGGCGGCGAGTTGTTGTTTGAGTTTTTGGAAGGTTTCGTTGTATTTTTGTTGGATGGGTTCGACTAGATAGTCGTGGACGAGTTGGTAGCGGTTGGTGGGTTCTTCTAGGTGTAAAAAGACTAAACCGGCACCTACGAGGATTTCTAGGATGAGGTCTAGGGTTTGGTGGGTGTGGTTGGGGTGTCCGTTGATGGAGGTGGCGATTTCTTGTTTGGTTTTGAGGGGGCGTCTGCCTTTGTCGTCGATGAGGGAGAATAAGACTTTCCAGGTGATTTCTTCGTTGGCGGGTCCGCAGTCTTCGATGGCAACGCAAAGCGATCGCAAGACGAGTTTTTGTTTTCTGGCTTTGGCGCTGTCGCCTAGTTGCAGGTATTTGTCTAGGGTATGAATGCCTTCTTCCTGCAGCTGTTCTCCCACGACTTGCAGTTCGACGGGACGCACGGCACCACTTTCTTGGGCGAGGTCTTGGACTAAGGTTTCGATGAGGGCGGTTTGCATGTAGAACTGCGAGTTGGCTGTGAGTTTTTCGATGGTGCTTTTGGCTTTGTCAGGGGCGAGGTCTCGCAGGGGATAGCGTACGTTTTTGTCTAGGATGTTGTTGCCGATGGCGTCTAGGGAAACGGTTTGTTCGCAGGAAAGCAAATAGTGCAGGTAGTCTTCCCGTAGGGAGATGACGACTTTGACGAAGGGGCTATTTAGGCAGCGATTGAGGAATTGGCAAAATAGGTTTTGTTCGGTGCTTTTCTGGCAAACGAAGAAAAACTCTTCAAATTGGTCGAATAAGATAACAATAAGTAGATTGCGGTTTTGGGCGTGCTGCAGGAGATGGCAAAAGGTTTCGAAGTTGGTTTTGGGTGGTGTTGAGGTGACTGGCTCGATGGCAAGGGCTTCGGCAAGCTGTTTGGTGATGTTTCCCATCCAGTCGGTGTATACCTGTACGATGAGGGGCAGGGCGATGCGATCGCCCATTTGCCGGTATCTTAAGGCGGGGACCAAACCGGCGTTGAGCATGGAACTTTTGCCGACGCCGGAAGAACCGTGAATGATGGTGAGCTTGCAGTCGTTGCGGTTTAAGCGGCTGAGCAGATTGCGTACGTCGGTTCCTCGCCCGGCTGCGTCGATTTCCGGGGCCCAGGTGGTGTGGCTGGGGTCGGCTAGGTGTTCTGGCGATGGTGCCTTTGGTACCGGTCCATTCTCCGTACCAGACCCTTCGCGAACGGACCATTCTCCGTACCAGACCCTTCGCGAACGCCAACCGGACCTATCCCCAGCGGTATCGAGGGATGGGTGGTTGGCCGATGGCGGTGGCGAGAAAAAGGGGACGCTGCTTACTGGATGCAGGGTGTGCAATTGAGGCTGCAACTGCACGGCACCGATAAAGGCGCGAAAGCCAAATTGGTGTTCGATTTGGTGTTGCTGTTGTTCGATGCGAAATGCTTCTAAATATCCTCCTTGTTGGAAGTAAATGGAACGCAGGGTTTCTAAGATCCGAATGTACAGTTTGGGATCCTGTTGGGGGGCGATGGTGTCCCGTGCCTGTTGCAAGTAGTTGCGCGCTTCTTGGTGGCGGTTCATGGCTTGCAGCGATCGCCCTAACAACCACAGGTACAATCCTTTATGTTGCGGCGGGACTTTTGGTGTCTCTGATGAGGGCGACCAGGCGCTGTTGGCTAAAGAAAGGGCTTCTTCTGCTAGGTGATACGCGCGAATCCACCGACCTTCTGCAAGTCCTACTTCGGATAGAAATCCATAACATGAGGCACGCAGTAGGGAATTTTGGCAAACGGCGTCCATTTGCAGGGCATTCTGGGCGAGGGTTTCTAATTCTTTCCACGCTTCTAAATGCCGCAGAACTTCTCCCAAGCTGCAAGTAAATTGAGCGACCAGTTCTTGGCGATCGCAGTTACGAAATGCTTCAATGCAGTCTTGAAAGTAGGTTCTAGCAGCTTGCAGGTATTCAATTTGCTGGGGAGGGTTGAGGTCGGCTTGCCGGCGGTAGCAAAGGGCGATGTGATATAGCAAAACGCCTTGGCGTTCCAACCAGTTTACGGTAAGGGGGACTGACGGATTTTTCGGGGACTGCTGGCTGGCTTCAACCATGGTGTCAGTATGGGATGCTGGGTTGTGACTGCTGCCGGTTGGGGATGGATCGCTGTCTTGGCTGTGGCGTGACCTGGCTGCGGACCACAACTGCAGGCTCTGGTTGTAGTGTTCGAGGGCGGCGTCTGGGCGATCGTTGGCGTAGTCATCCCTGCCTAAGACGAGTTGAATGCTGGCTTGTAGCCGCAGTCCTTCGGGGGAGTTGAGGGAAACACCGCGATCGCGCAAGTCCCGTACGGCTGCTTCTACCTGAGCGCGGTAGGAGGAGCCAACGGCCAGGTCCACCAGGTCGTTGTTCGCCGAATCGCTGGTGCTGGTTTTGGTGTCGGGGGAGGCGGCACTGGCAGCTGTTTGGCTGCCAAAGGCTAACCCTGCTTGGAAAACAGCATTGGCCACTTGGACGAGTTCGCTCCACAATTCCTCGGTAGAGCGTTCGAATTTTATGGAACTGGCTGCCCAACTGCGAAAGTCTGGTGCCAGGCGAATCATCTTGGTCAATACGTCGGAGGTCACCCACAGCACGAGGGGGCAGGGAAAGTTTTTGCGAAATTCTTCGCGCACTTGGTTGGTGGAGCTGAGGACGTAATCGAGGGCACGTACGGACTCCAGACCAAAGACCATTAAGGCTGGTGTGCCTTTTCCCCCCAGTTGTTCCCCTTGCAGTTGCGATCGCAGGGTGGTGTACAGGGTGCGGATGTTGGGATCGAGGTAGATTTCGCGAAAGCACGGGTTGGTGTCGGCGTAGCGGTCTCGCAGCTGTTGGACGATTTTTTGGCGCAGTTGGTGGTAATTACAGCGCACCAAAATGAGGGAAAAGGTGCCCTCGGATAGGGCGATCGCTCGCAGCAAGGCTTTGAGGGAACGCTGGTTGTAAGCGCGCGCATCGTCTACGGTGTCTAGTTTTGCCATGGGAGCTACGATTGAAACAGCCAACTGCGATTTTGAAGGGGAAAAGAGCGACCCGTGCAGCCGGTGCCGCCGTCAAAAATATGCTTGAATTGCATTCAAAGTACGTCCACAATGGGGCGGAAAAACGCTCGCCGAGGGTCCCTGTCGCCGGAGAGGGACTAGCTCTGTTCGCAAATCCGCGAACCCATCTAGGCACACCCAATGAAGCGAGAATCTCACCAATTCTATTCGTGAGAGTGTCAAAATTGGGTCGCTGCGTCTTGAAATAACTTGGTTTCTGCAAGGGCAGGGTTAATCCAAAACCAACGTCCTTGTTCGTCGCGATATTCGTATAGAAACATGCTGCGCAGCAAGATTTGGTAGTCTTCGTCGCCGCGGACGTTTTTCTCCCGCAGAGCTTGAAAGAGCAGTTCCCATTCGTCGTCGGTAATCGCTGCCACCAAGTCGTCTCGGTATTCGCGAATGACGCTTTCTACAGCTTCCCGTCCTAGGGGTGGGTCTTCTTGTTGCAGGCAACTGTACAGCAACCCCAAGAGATTGCGCACGTGACCGCCGCTAACCTGGCACAGGCGGTTGAGGGTTTCGGTACTGTCGAAAACTTTTTCTACCATATCCAGGCGTTTTTGGGGGGTGGCTTCGGGGAAGGCGCGGGCTAAAATCATTTGTCTCAGCAACTGAATGCCGCGATCGCAAGTTTCTCCCGAACGCTGGCGCACTGGCACCATGGGCAAAACTTTGGGTTTCACGCCAAATCGATTGGTCAAACGGCTTAAATCGTTGGAAAAAATTAATGATAGAGGAATGGTATAAACCAGGTGGCAGTTGAGTTTGGCGAGTTGTTCCCCGCGATCGACAAATAGATATTCTGGTTGTGGTCTGCCCCAGGGTTTGGGGGAGTTGTCCAAACGGTCGAGGTTATCGACGATGACAACCAAGCCTTTTTTGCCCTGTTGTTTCAGTTTTTCGTTGGCGGTTTGCAGCAGTTCTTGGTTGGTAATTTCTAAAATATTGTTGGTGCGCGGTTCTAGATATTGCCGCAACACCGAACGCATGCGGGGGCTGTCTTTGGTTTTGGCGGTGATTTTGCCAATGCCCATGGGTAGGGAAAGTTCGGCTTGCCCTTCGGAACTAACGCTGAGATTGCCTACCCCAGGCACCGAGGCTTCGCCTGTAATTTCAATGGAGGTTTGCAACAGCTCGGCGGCTTCTTTGAGCATTTTTTTGAAGCCGGTGGGATATAAATGAACTTTTTGTTTTGCCAAACTTTCGCTGACCTGGCGCGCGATCGCCAATAAAATATCGGTAATGTCTACATCTACTAGATCTAAATCTTGGCTGGATTCAAAATAGACAACATGAAATCCCTGGGCTTCTAAATCGGCTTTTAAACGCAGCAGTTCGGTGGATTTTCCGCAACCAATATGCCCGGTAAATAGCTGGCAGGTAGGTTCTTCTGGCGATAGCAAAGTAATCGTACGTCCCAACTGTCGAATAATATTGCCACCGCGCAGGTCGGAAAAATCAATATAATACCTGCGGTCAGTTTCGTTGCCTATGTAAAGGGGTTTGCTGGGATTGCAAGCTTGATAAAATCTCGGTAAATCTAATTCCATAGCCGCTGAGCAAATTTTGGGCGTACAGGGCAGGTACGGGGACACTGCCCTGACAAAATTCTATCGATTTCAACGTAATTTTCCGTAGCCATCCATGCTTGGTGGGACACGAGATGGGCATCCCCCTTTGGGGGAAGACTACCCCCCAACGTTGCTAGGGGCAAGTTCGCTCCCGCGATCGCTGTTTGTTTCTACTATAGCCCGAATTCAAAAAGATGAAGTCGTTTTGAGGCTTATCTGTTCTCTGGGAAACATCCAAAAATAGGTAACCTACAGACCGCAGCTAGCTCATTTGGGAAGGGATTATAAAAACAAACCAAATTTTTGCAGCATCGTTTCTAAAACCACCGGCAAAGTTTCCTCAAGTTCACCAGTGCGATCGAACCAAAGTTGTTGGTAGTTGGGCAATTCAAAAGGGAAATGTCCTTCTAGAGAATCGTAGCGTTGTTGCCCGGCCAGCAAAATTTGTTCGGTTCGTTTTCCTTGCAAAGCACAGCCAAGTTCCAAACAAACTTGAGGGCTGGGAACCTGCGATCGCAATTCATTTTCCATTTCAAAAATCGGAGTAACATCAGCAATAAAAAGCAAACTTTTTTGCAACCGCCGTATAGTGGTTTGGTTCAAGCGCGTAGGCGCTTTTTGTGAACGCGGAGAAACTTCCACTTTTAAAGGAAATCGCAATCGTTGGTTAAGCTGTTCCAGCGCCGTCGATAGTGCCTCCGATAAAGCCGTACTGGATGCGCTGTATTCTTGCTGGTAGCTCAAAAAAATCGTCGGGTCCAAATGAGCCATGACATCCCGTTTGGTGAAATAAATTTCATGGCTGATTAAATCGATATTGGAAATCGCATATCCGCCGCTCCCTTCAATATAAAATTCCACTTCTGCCCCTTCGAGGTACCGTTGAAACCACGAAGCTTGTTTGACCTCTTCAATATCATTTAAGAAATCCGCTCGCAGGGCTGATTTTAACAAACTTTGCTTGCTCAATCGCAAATCGTGGGGACGTTTTTCAATTTCTTGAATGGGTTCGTACTTATCAATATACCAAGCTTTTAAAGAAATAATAGCCATGATTTATCTCCCGAACGATGGTAGTGCTTGCGAACAACAAAAAATGCTAGAAAAAACCAAAAAAAACAATCAATTCCCGAAAAACGCCCGAGAAAAGATCGGCAAACCTTCCACAAAAAGTCAGGATACCAACAATCAACCTGTTCCTACCGCCCAAACGATCCCCAAGCGTGCGATGGTAGGTGGGGAACGGAAAATGTCTAGGGTACAGAATAGAGGTAGGCTTTGTCTTCCCCGATATTCACGAAATTGCTCGAAATTTCCACCTTTAGCTGCCACCAGCAAAGATTGGCCCCCAGCGATCGCGTATCTTAGCAGTTTCCAGACCCCATCGCGATCGCCCCCAGCCCCAGTCCATCCTCGTATTTGAAAGCCATTCGATGGTATGCTAAAAGATAAATCCGCTACCAACAGCCATAGGAAATGGCAGCATAGACTGCTACGATTGGATGGTTGAAGCGCAGCTAGCCAGCTCGCTCTAGAGAGCGGGGTAGGCACCACCTCGTTCTTTATAGCCGCTCTAACAGCAGTCGCAAACAACCGAGCACCATTGCCATCCAGCAATCGGTGCCGCAAGCGTGTCAACTCATCAAAGCAAACAAGGCACAAGCATGGTACAAGCAGCAGAAAAGACCAACGTTGGTTATATAACGCAAATTATCGGTCCCGTGGTGGACGTTAAATTCCCCAGTGGCGAAATGCCGCGGATGTACAACGCCTTAAGAATCGAAGGCACCAACGAAATCGGGCAGCAAATCTCCCTAGTCTGCGAAGTGCAGCAACTGTTGGGAGACAACCAACTGCGTTCCGTGGCCATGGGGTCCACCAACGGTCTGACCCGCAACATGGAAGTAGTGGACACCGGCAAACCCATCAACGTTCCCGTGGGAACGCCAACCTTGGGACGGATTTTCAACGTCATCGGCGAACCAGTAGACGAACAAGGCCCGGTCAACGCCGAAGAAACCGCGCCCATTCACCGTCCTGCCCCCAAACTCACCGACCTAGAAACCAAACCCTCCATTTTCGAGACCGGAATTAAAGTCATCGACCTACTCGCGCCCTATCGCCGTGGCGGTAAAGTGGGTCTGTTTGGCGGCGCTGGCGTGGGCAAAACCGTGCTCATTCAAGAGCTCATCAACAACATTGCCAAAGCCCACGGTGGTGTGTCGGTATTTGGCGGTGTGGGCGAACGCACCCGCGAAGGCAACGACCTGTATAACGAATTTATTGAATCTGGCGTTATTGACAAAGATAACCTGAGCAACTCGAAAGTGGCGCTGGTGTACGGGCAAATGAACGAACCCCCGGGTGCGCGCATGCGGGTTGGTTTGAGCGCCCTCACCATGGCCGAATACTTCCGGGATGTAAACAAACAAGACGTACTGCTGTTTATCGACAACATTTTCCGTTTCGTGCAAGCCGGTTCTGAGGTATCGGCGCTGTTGGGTCGGATGCCTTCTGCGGTGGGATACCAGCCCACCTTGGGAACGGAGATGGGCGAGCTGCAAGAGCGCATCACTTCCACTAAAGAAGGATCGATTACCTCCATTCAAGCAGTTTACGTACCGGCAGACGACTTGACCGACCCGGCACCAGCCACCACCTTTGCCCACTTGGACGCCACCACGGTACTTTCCCGGGGACTGGCTTCCAAAGGAATTTATCCGGCAGTGGATCCCCTCGACTCCACCTCCACCATGCTGCAGCCAGATGTTGTCGGCGAAGAGCACTACCAAACCGCCCGTGCTGTCCAGGCAACGCTGCAGCGTTACAAAGAGCTGCAAGATATTATTGCCATTTTGGGCTTGGACGAACTGTCGGAAGAAGACCGCCTAACCGTGGCTCGTGCCCGTAAAATCGAACGTTTCCTATCGCAGCCGTTCTTCGTTGCGGAAGTGTTTACCGGTTTGCCTGGTAAATACGTTTCCATTGAGAAGAATATTGAAGGCTTCAAGAAAATCCTCTCTGGCGAGATGGATGACCTCCCAGAGCAGGCTTTCTACTTGGTAGGAGACATTGACGAAGCCGTTGAAAAGGCTGAAAAAATGAAGTCGGAAAGCTAAGCGCCGATTTCTCTATAGGAAGCTAGGGACTGAGGATGGTAGATTTCCTCGGTCCTTAGTCTTCCATATTCCTTTTCTGTGCCAACGAACTTTTTGTGGCTACCCATTCATTGATTTATAGAGTCAAAACAGAACTATGAGTTTACAGGTACGTGTCATTGCTCCAGACAGAACCGTTTGGGATTCGACAGCCGAGGAAATTGTGCTGCCCAGTACGACCGGGCAGTTGGGCATTTTGGGCGGTCACGCGCCTTTGCTAACGGCTTTGGATACGGGCGTAATGCGGGTACGTCCGGGCAAAGAAGATTGGATGTCATTTGCGATTGTGGGTGGCTTTGCGGAAGTGGAAAACGACGATGTGACCATTTTAGTCAATGCTGCCGAACCCGGTAGCGAAATCGATGCCACCAAGGCGGAAAGCGACTACAAAGAAGCACAAGCTCGCGTCCAAAAAGCTGAAAACAGCGGTACCCGTCAGGAAAAAATTCAAGCCAAGCAATCCTTGAAGCGGGCGCGCGCTCGCTTGCAGGCGGCTACCGGGAAAGCACCTGTTTAAATTTATTGAAAGCGGTTTTAAAAGCCAGCTTGCGAGAGCAAAGATTCCATGGCTTCCCAGGTTAACCCCCGTTGGATGTAGCGGGGGTTATTGGGTTCGTAGGGGCTGGCCATGCGGTCGATGGAGACGATGGTGGCGTTTTCGGGAATCACGGGAACTTCCGGGTCGTAGGCTGTGGGGCGCATCAACGAACTGGAAAAGCCTTTGAAGATGGTTACTTGGTCTTCTTCCCCTTCGATGTCTAGGGTAACGAGTAAGACTTCTTGGGGATTCTTTTCGGTGTAATTTTCCAGACGTTTTTCGGGTGTGGGTGACATAGAACCTTGGCCTTATGGGTTCGTGGTGTACCGACCTTGTTTGGTGAGGCGAAATACCAAAAAGTAGAGAAAATAAAGAGCGTAGATGGTGAGGGCAAACATGCCCAAAAAACCTAGAAACTGGGGCGTGTTGGCGCTGTGGAAGATTTCGCGATAGCGCCAGGGAACTTCCAGCCAAACGGTACAAGAGGGGGTTTCCAGGATGGCTTGAGTTTGCAGCAAGCTGCAGCGCAAAAAAGGCACCATGGCTAAGGTTCCCAGCAGGTGGTAAATGGTGGCTGCCCAACGCCAAGCCGAGAAAACCCATTTCAGTGGCGTAGCGGGTTGGTCCTGAATTTCTTCGTTGAGATCGACCCAAAACCACAAGCTCAGGGGAATCAGCAACCGCGCCAAGAAACCGCTGGCAAAGGCAAAGGGGAGGGCCCCCATAGCTAGGTATAGGCTAACAATGAGCAGGCTGGCAACGCGCCAGTAAATGGCGAGCAAACGCTGGATGGGGTCGTTGTTTTTGACCAGAGACCAAATCAGGAGAATCAGGGGAATGGCCATGGCAAATAACAAGGCCAGGCGAAAGTCCATCCATATGTAGGGTCGAAACCAAACTTCGTTCATGGGCAACGATGGGGGACTGGTACGATGGAGCGGCAAAAACAAGCAACGGCACCCGCAAAGTTCGGATGCCGATTGCTCGTTCTCGATTTGGTGGTGAGGAGCATAGCCTTTTTATTGTACAGGATTGAGGGTAAAAAAGGAAACAATCGCTTCCTTTTCCCCCTGCTTTGACGTTATTCGTCGTACACGCGACACTCGGCGGCCTCTGGATTGTCGTCGCAGTATTTTTCAAAGGAAGTTTTTTCGGGTTCGCTGGAGCGTTGGTGGGCAGCTTCGGCTTGCAGCTCTTCAACGGCATCCCAAGCGGCGGCACATTCTTCGGAAGTGTTGCCGGAAGTATCGCAAACTTCACGGGCTTGTTCTAGTTCTTGTTCGATTTGTTGGTTGAGGTCAGACATAGGAGCGCTTTCGCTTGTAACAACTGCTTCTGTTTTCTAGTATAGGGAATTTATTGGACTTCGACAGGCGCGGAACGGGAGAAAATTTCCGAACCCTTGGATCGGAAACCAACAACGAAATCCTTTTTAGGAATAACGTATATGGCGGGAAAACTGCAAATTTTTTGGGAAAATTTAAGCTTCTGCGGTGAATGGCGCTACCAGGGGCGATCGCGTTGGGAGGTTGTCTGCGAGGTGATGGCATCTTGATAAATCTGTTGGGTGGAAGCAGCGATCGCTTCCCAGCTAAAATGTTGGCGGGCATACACTCGTCCTTTCGCACCGCGCCAGTCGCATTCTTCGGGATGGGACAAAGCCTGGGTCAAAACATCGGTGGCTGCCAGCACATCGGCACTACTTACCCATCCGGCTTGCGCCTGTTCCACCTCTTCCCAAATATACACTCCGCGGGAAATAGCCACCGCCGTTCCCGCAGCCATGGCTTCCGCAACAGCAATACCAAAATTTTCGTAGTAGGAAAACAGGGCAAACACATCCGCCGCTTGCAACAAAGCCACCTTCAAATTCCCCCGCACAAACCCCGGCATAGTGGTTCGCTCTGCCAGTACCGAATGTTCCACCTGGCGGCGAATATTGTCTTCGTATTGGGGATCTTGGGGGTTGGACCCAGCCAAAACCAAATGAAAGTCCAAATCGCGCCGGCATAGTTCTTCCAAAGCCGGAATCAAAATATCCAAGCCTTTCTTTGGTTCGATCCGCGATAAAAACAAAACCAAAGGGCGATCGCTGGGAACCTGTAACTGCTGTTGGACAAATGCCCGCGGCTGTGCTGCCACATCCGGGTCCAGAGCAGGCAATTCCACCCCCAAAGGCACAATGGCATCAGTGGTGTTCGTGCCAAACCGACGGGACACCCGCGCCTCCTGGGCGGTGGTAAAATGCACTCTGGCTGCCCCTGCCAAATTCCCCCGTTCCAATCCCCAACCATACAATTGCTTGAGGAATTTTTTCTTGCGCAAATCCGCCGGGTCTAACGTTCCCAACGGGCGCAATACGTAGGGCAAACCGCGCCATCGCGCGACCTTAGCTGCCAAGGTACTCAACGGAGAAAACAGAGCATGGATGTGGGCAACATCAAAATCGCCAGCATGCTGCCACAACCAAGAAAGCAACTCCCCCGAAAATTTATAGCGACGCCAAGAACAGGGAAAATACCAAACCGTATAATCCCCTTCGCGCACGGGCACCCGTAAAGGCACATCTAAAGGCGGTTGACCGGCATCGCCATTGGCATTGGTAGTAACGATCGTTACATCAACCCCTTGTTGGGCTAGCGCCGAGGACAGCCCCAAAACCATTTGGCTGGGACCGCCGTACACCAGAGCAATAGAAGGAACGATTTGGAGAACGCGCATGGCTGGGTCAGGGATAGGGTGTTTGCAGGCTGCCAGCGTGGCCAAACGGTCTGGTTACTCGCCTTGGCCCAGTTCTTGAGAACGGCGGCAGGCCGCTTGCACGGCATCGATCGTGGCAGCGCGCAAACCAGCACGTTCCAGCTGGGCAATCCCAGTAATGGTGGTGCCACCGGGGCTGGTGACTTGGTTTTTCAGTTGGCAAGCATCCATGCCGGTTTCTTGCAGCAGCTGGGCAGTTCCCAAAACCGCTTGTACCGCCAGCTGGGAAGCGACAGAGCGCGGCAATCCAGCCGCAACGCCGCCGTCGGTCAGGGCTTCGATAAACACCGATACGTATCCCGGTCCCGAACCCGATACGCCGGTCACCGCATCCATTTGATATTCCGGTACGGTAACCACCTGACCCACCGCTTCTAAAATCCGACGTGCTATCTCCAGATGTTGGGATTGTACGGCTGCTCCAGGTGCGATCGCGGTCATACCGGCCCCTACGGTCGCTGGCGTATTGGGCATGGCGCGAATTACCGGTTGTTCGGGAAAGGCTGCCTCCAGGCGCGACAGGGGCATTCCTGCCAGCACCGACAGCACCAATTGATTTTTATGGCTCGGGGGTCCCAGCTGTGCCACCACTCGATCGAAAATTTGTGGCTTTACCGCCAGCAACAACACCTGTTGTGCTTGTTGGGCTGCTTCCCGATTGTTTTCTGTTACCCGCACGCCGTAGCGAGACGCCAGCTTTTCCCGTTTTTCTGCCGACGGGTCGCTAACCACCATCTCGCTGGGGGAATACACCTGTTGGTTAACCAGGCGGGAGACAATGGCTTCTGCCATCACCCCGCCTCCAATTGTGCCTAACTGCATGGGCTTCAATCGCCGTCCTATTTTCTGAGTGTTCGATATCCAGCAACGGTGCTATTGCACCATGCGGACCTGTTGGGAGGACCAAGGACCGCCCACGGCTCTGTTACCGGTTTGCTGGGCTTGCTGTTGGGCTTGATACTGCTGCATGGCTTCGTTGACTAAGCCGGTGGGAGTACTTACCTGAACGCAACTGGGGGTAAACAAGAAAATGCTCTCGCCAATGCGTTCTTGATGCCCGTCGAGGGCGTAGGTACCGCCGGCAATAAAATCAACTGCTCGCTGGGCTTGATCTGGGTCCATCAGGGTGAGGTTGAGGACCACGGATTTGCGTTCCCGCAAGGCTTGAATGGCTTGGGGCATTTCTTCAAAGGAACGGGGTTCGAGGACCATAACCTCGGAAATCCCGTTGGTCGCCCCCGGCATACCAATGACGTTGTTCATACTCGCTCCTCGTTGCGATTGCGACCGACCAATCCCACTTCTACTGGTTCCAGCTGCGTTTTCCCGCCAAGATTGGCGCAAATCCGGTTCCGAACTTGGCGGTGCCGGTGCTGGTTCTTCATCGGTAAAGGTTTCCCCTAGGGACGAGACCTGGTTTTGATAGGTCGGGTCCATTTCATCCTCGTACTCTTCCTCGTCGAGAGGTTCGTTGAGGCCAACAAAATCCCGTAGCTTCGTAAATACTGCTTTCACGGTTCAAACTCCATAACAACGAAACAGATATTGTTCGATTCACCCACCCTGGCAAACAACCAGCACGCGCACCCTATTTTTTATTGTTTCCTATGCAATCTTAAGATATTCATTACAGCAAATATGCCAATTTTCAACAAATTTATCGAAAATTATTGGCTTTTGATGAGGGAAAAGGGACATTTTTCTGGGCAACTGCCTGTTTCTAGGATACTGAATCGGCAAACAGAATGTGCCCCAGGCGGACCATGGTAGCCCCTGCTTCCACAGCCAAATGATAATCGGCGGACATGCCCATGGACAAATGTTTCATGCTGATGTGGGTGTAGTTTCTTTCGCGGATGGTCTGGGCTAATTCTGACAGCCGCTGAAAGGAGGCTCGCGTTTGCTCTTGGTTGAGTCCCTGGGGCAAGATGGTCATTAATCCCATGATTTGCAAGGAATGACACTGGTCCAATGCAGGCAAATGGGAAAGCAACTCGTCAATTTCCCAACCATATTTTTGTGGGTCGGGGCGGACCTTCACTTGCAAACATACCTGAGGGGTACGCCCCATTTCGGCGGCGAGTTTGTCCAAACGTTGGGCTAATTTAAGGCTATCAACGGAGTGAATCCAATCAAAATGTTCTATTGCTTTTTTGGCTTTATTGCTTTGTAAATGTCCGATCAAATGCCAGGTAATCCCTTCGAGATCGGCTAGGGCTTGTTGTTTGCGTTGGGCGTCTTGGACGCGGCTTTCTCCAAAATCGCGAATGCCAGCATGGTAAGCGGTGCGTATGGCTTGGGTGTCCACGTATTTGGTGACGGCAACCAACTGTACGTGGGGGGGCAGGGTTTGGCGAACTTGGGCAATGCGTTCGGTTGTAGATTGGCTCATAGGGCGCGTTTCGGCAAAGTGGCTGCGATGGACTTTGACGATGCGGTTATTGGAATGTTTGGTGGTAGATGGCTTGCAGTTGTTCGTACTCCTCCATTTTGCCCAGCCGGCGGAGCATGCGCAGGCGATTTTCTACCATAAAACGAGCATCGCCACGGGTAACGGGTTCAAAGCTTACCCTTCGATTCATTTTTCCCGAGTTTCCTGTTACTACAAAGAACAGACGCTGGGCGTAAAGGCTGGCAAAGAGTTCCTGGTCTTCTCCAACTTTACAAATCATGTAAAGCAGGCCAAAGGTGGGATGGTTGAGATAGCTTTCCGTATTCATGAAGCTTCATAACTTTTCTGCAATGCTAGAAGCAGAAATCCAAAAATGCGATGGAAATGTTCTGGCTGCCAAATTTCAAGGAATCGGAAAGTGGCAATCAATGTCCATAAAGGGAGGATTTTGTCAACTATTTCCTAGAAAATAATGGGTCGAGCGCAACCGAGAAAATCGATTCGATCGCGATCGCGGGGTTCGTTTGACAACAGCGATCGCCAAATAGCAACATACGAGCCGGAAAAACCTTCCTTTTTAATAGCCTCCTTTTTGTTGCTGTATCGAATTTTACGATTTTCCCAAATGGTCGCTAGGGTAGCAACTAGTTTAGCACGATTTGTCTTTGTTTCTAGGACAATGGGAAATCTTTACCGCACGTTTGAATAATGAATATGACATTAGCCCCCCACCCAATTTTTCATTGCCATTGGTTCTCGTTCTATCACCGTTCTGACAAACTTACACAAACTTAACCAAATCGGTTAAACTTGACGTTAATTTCCTGTTTCTTTCCCACCAGGGGCTTTTCCTAGATGCGACGGCGCAACCTAGTCCACGGGCTTACACGAGCGAACTACCCGCAAAAGCCCAATTAATACTTGCGTTCACATCTCGCTCGCAACGAAAGCCACAACTTTCGCAGTGAAAAGTTCTTTTTTACAAGGAGAGTTTTTCTTTTACTGTTCCACAGGTAGAACAAGTTGTAGAAGCAGGAAACCATCGGTCAACAATGATGAATTGAAAACTATATAACGGGCATTTGCACTCCAGTTAACGACGGAACTTGTAGAAGCCCATATCGGAGATTGCTTTAGCTAACTTTAATTAGCCAATATCCCCTTGACGTTTAAGTCTTTGATAACCATCTCACTGTGGTTCTTAGCAAGAAAAGTTGTTAATTTATGGTTGCCTATTTTTCGATGAAATCTAGGTATCTTCATCTGTGTTTCCTTCCAGTTCTTATACCATTTTCTTGATAATCTGCAAGAGATAATAGAGGCATTTTTTTAGGAGCGCAACGCGTGAGCGCCCCTACCAGGGCAATTGGCCAATTCCATACAATCGTTGTTTTTCAGAAATAGCATCATACCATAATTGAGGGGCGCATTTACTAACTTCATAATACTAAAGATTTTTGGGTTTACACCAAGCAACGAAAAGTTTATAAAACTCAATTGCGCTAGGGAATTTGAGTTTATTATTAGGATTTTTGGTTATAGTCAAGAATGAAGTTCGTTAATGAGAACCCTCATTTATCAGCATGAGGAGCCATTTCTGCATGTTGGGCACAAAGAATTTTCTGTTGATTATTAAGCTCTAGTTCAGTCTTAAAAGAGAGAATCATTTTAACTCTTTGGCTACCTCTTTTAGTTCTTGAATAATCTGTTTATTTCTGCCGAAAACACGGTTGTAATTTTTAGAACATCTTTAGTTAACTCCTCTTCAGAGGTTGAGTCTTCACTGTGGTTAATAATAACAACTTCTGTCCCAAAAACTTCATAAAGAGTAAAGATTAAATTACCACCTAATCTTAATAACCTGTATTTATGAATTAAGACTAATCATTCGACTTGATAGGAACAGATTAACTTAATTAATCTGTTTAATCCTTTCTGGGGATAATCAGCCCCAGCCCCCAAATCAGATATTAACTTGTAAGACCAACCATTTTTAGAACAGAAAGACTCTAATACAATTTCATATCTTTTCAAGTCTTCTTGTTGGCCATTACTACTAACACGACCGTAAGCAATAGTTCAATCGGACGGTTTGAATCCGTCTTTCAGACTCCCACCTACGAATAGTTCTTGTCGAAACACCTAAGAGTTCTGCTGCCTCAGAAACCGTAACCAAATTAGACATATATCCGTTAAATATGCTTACTTTTTCAAGTATAACATGCTTGATCCAAGATTTTGTTTGCTGTTCACAGCCCGATCGCCCAAGCACCATCCTTGGCGGGCAGCCACCGCAGGGCTTGCAGTTGGGCTTGGGCTTTGTGCAAACACTCTTGCCATTCTTTTTGGGGATCGCTATCGGCAACAATGCCAGCCCCCACCTGACCCCATACAGTGGCGGTGGTATTGTCGCTTTGTTCTTGGGGTAGCCACAATAGGGTGCGAATTAAAATATTGAGGTCCAAATGCCCCCGCCAGTCTAAATAACCGCAGGAACCGTAGAACAAATGGCGACGAACAGGTTCCAATTCGGCGATAATTTCCATGCAGCGAACTTTCGGACATCCGGTAATGGTTCCCCCGGGAAACATGGCTGCGATCGCATTCACCGCATCGCGATCGCTGGCCAAAATCCCCCGTACGTTGCTCACCAAATGCATTACATGGGAATAGCGTTCGATCGCCATCAACTCGTCTACCACCACCGATCCCCACTGGCAAACCCGCCCCAGGTCGTTGCGTTCCAAATCCACCAACATCACGTGTTCGGCGCGTTCTTTCACATTATTGTATAGCTGCCGGGCCAGTTGTTCGTCTTCGGCAGGGGTGCTTCCACGGGAACGGGTTCCGGCAATGGGGCGCGTTTGTACGGAATTGCCTGCAACCTGCACCAACCGTTCCGGCGAACAGCTCACAATACTTCCCCAAGGGGTTTGCCAGTAGCTAGCAAAGGGAGAAGGATTGATTTGTTGTAATGCCTGATAGGTTGCCCAACTGGAGGCCGAGGTTTGCGTCTCGAAGCGTAAAGATAAATTCGTTTGAAAAATATCGCCAGCTTGGATATATTGTTTCGCCCGAACCACCATGTCTGCGTATGCCTGTGCGGACATTTGCAGCTGCGGTTGGGTCGATGCTGCCGGAGATCCATCAACCACCAGGGATGATGTTGTAGATGCCAGGCGTGTTTCCATTGTATCCAAATCGCGATCGCGGGTAGCCGCCAACCAGAGACGCTGTTCGTAGTGGTCGGCAATGGCAAAACAGTCGGGTTCGTACCAATAAGCCACTGGAAACGGACTTGTTTCCTGATGCGGCGAGGGCAGCGATTCGATTTCCCATGCCAAATCGTAGCCCAACCATCCCAACCATCCCCCCAAAAAGGGCAGGGAACTTTCCTCCTTTGCCGCAGTTGTTCCAGATGCCGCGGTAGATAGCAAAAGCCGCAAAAACGGTAAAATCTCTCCTACTTCAGGGGTCCAAAATTGCCACTTGCCTTGCATCCAACGGGGCGATCCCGCACAAATGGAATACCGAGACAAATGCAGGGGTAATTCTCCTCGGTTTGCCGGACTTTCCAACAGCGTTGCGATCGCTTCTGGCGAGCCATCATTTGATTTTAAAAACAAGCGTGCAAAAACGTCCGAACCCGTACGATTTTCCAAAGGTAGCGATCGCCAATACCAACCTTGTAATGCCATCATGAAACTAACTTATTGATTTTTACTAACTATAGTTCGCCTCTGCATAGATTTTGGCTCCCATGCCCACAGACTTAGTACGCTTACCTAAGCCTCCCCACCCACTGCAAAACGCACGCCCCAAAAAGCAATCAAAACCGCCAAAGCCACCCAATCGCCGCGTCTTAGCCGCAATTGCGACCAGTAAACGCGATGTTTGTCGGGACTGGTAAACCCGCGTACCTGCATGGCACTGGCAATTTGTTCGGCACGCATGAGTAAATTTTCTAGCAAGCGTTCGGCAACAGTCAGCCAGACTTGAGCGCTGCCTTTCAATCCCAACTTCCGCCAATCAATGGCTCGCGTTTGTACGGAGCGAATCAAATTCTGAACTTCTTCCAGCACCAAAGGAATAAACCGTAAGGAAAGCGTCAAAGTTAAGTTCAGTTCGGTAACTGGAATCCGAAACCAACGCAGGGGACGCATTAAACTTTCCAAGCCTGCCGTAATTTCTTCTGGGGCTGTGGTTAGCAAATATAAATTGGTACTGTAAATGAGCGTAAACAAAAGACTGCTCAACCGCAATCCTAAATTGAGGGAGCGGCGGGTTACAGTTATCGGACCTTGCTGAAATAAGATATAGTTGTATTCCGTTGCCGGTGGCAGTTCCGCAGCTTCGCCGGTGGATGGGTCCAGTTGCCAAGCCAGTTCGGCATCGGGGAGACGGGGTTGGTAGGTGATGTTTAGCCCATCGGGTGCGATCGCGCTAAACAGCATCACCAAAAAGCATAACACCAACAGCCATCCCATTTGCTGCTTCCACACCCGCATGGGAATGGTAGCCAGAACAGTCAACAAAATTAACAGTACCACCAAACCCAGACGCCAGAGGGTAGAGGCTAAAACCGGAGCTAGCAAAAAGCCGATCAGCCACCCTAATTTGACCCTTGGGTCTAGTTGGTGCATCCAGGTAATGGGTTGTTCCAGATATAAACCTAAAGGAAGCGATCGCAGTAAATCCATTAGTTCGCTAGAGACATTTTACGGTGTAGGGGCGCAACGCGTTGCACCTCTACTGTGCCGAACCGTAGGCTAGACAGGAGTGGTTCGCCGTTGGTCGGTCGTACGTTCCACATCGCGGGGGCGTTTGGCGCGCCACAACAGTCGAATGGGCGTACTGGCAAATCCCAATTGTAAGCGAAACTGTTTTTCCATGTAACGTTTGTAATTTTCCTTAAAAAGTTTCGGATCGTTAACAAACAAAACCATGGTCGGCGGTGCCGTACTTACTTGGGTACCGTAGTAGATTTTCCCGGCTTTGCCCTGGCGGTTGGTGGGAGGGGTCTGCCACCTCACCGCCTCTTCAATAACTTCGTTGACCACAGCGGTAGGAACGCGGCGACTGTGTTCTGTAGCGGCACAATCCAGCAACTGCCAAATTTTGCTCACCCGCTTGCCAGTGAGGGCGCTAATGAAGATTTTTTCCGACCAGTCGATAAAATACAAGCGATCGCTGAGGTAGCTAAGATATTTATTAATTGTATGACTGTCTTTTTCCAACGCATCCCACTTATTGACCGCCAAAACACAAGCCTTTCCTTCGTCAATAATACGGTCGGCCAATTTTTGGTCCTGTTCGGTGACCCCATCCACCGCATCCAGAACCAACACCACCACCTGAGAACGGCGAATAGCACGGAAACTGCGGTTAATGCTGAAAAATTCCACGCCGTATTCCACCTTATTTTTCTTGCGAATGCCAGCGGTATCGATGAGGCGGTACATTTTGCCCTCCCGTTCCAACACCATATCCAAGCTATCGCGGGTGGTACCAGCAATGGGACTGACAATGGCGCGGCTGGTTTGGCTGAGGGCATTCAGCAAACTGGATTTGCCCACATTGGGGCGTCCCACAATCGCCACATTGGTTTCTTCCCGTTCTTCAATTTCGCTGGCTGGGGGCATATAGGGAATCACCGCATCCAGCAAATCTCCCGTACCAGTCCCATGCATGCCAGAAACCGGATAGGGATAGCCCAAGCCCAACTCCCAAAATTCGGCTGCTTGGGCAAAGCCAGTGGTTTCTGATTCGCATTTGTTTACCGCCAGAACCAGCGGTATATCTTGCTGGCGCAGCCAATTGGCCACTTCCAAATCAGCGGCAGTGGGACCTTCTTGACCGTTGACCACAAAAATAGCCGCGCAAGCTTCGCTGAGGGCAATTTGTGCTTGTTCGCGAATTAAAGGCAAAAATTCGCTATCATCATCAAATACCAAACCGCCGGTGTCTACAATCAAGAAATCTCGGTCTTGCCAAAAGGCAGGGCGGTAGGTGCGATCGCGGGTAATCCCCGGTTCGTCGTCTACAATGGCGAAACGATCGCTGGCAATGCGATTGACCAGCGTGGATTTGCCCACATTCGGGCGTCCAATCACAGCAACAACGGGAAGAGACATAGCAATACAAGTTTCTCTAAGCGCAAGTATCTATATGGATGATTGCAAGTAGGGGCAGCCAGTGGCCCCTACACCAAATGATGGTAAGTTTAGAGTAAATTTCCCAAAACGATACCAACAAGCAAAATAAAGCCGATTTGGACGTTCTGAGTAAAAATTTTACCGTATCGGTCCTGGGGGATTTCAGGTTGGGCGAGCTGCCAAGATTGGGTTGCCCACAAAATGACCGCTACTCCCCAGAGGGGCCAAAAAATCCAATGTAACCCCATAGAAACAGCGAAAAACGCCATTCCCATTGCCGTACCCGCAAAAAACACCCCCACTGCTTGCGGGGTATATTTCCCAAAAAATATGGCACTGGAGCGCACGCCAATACGCAGGTCGTCCTCGCGATCGCTCATAGCGTACACCGTATCAAATCCCAGGGTCCAACATATCGTACTGCCCCACAAGTACCAGGTGGGTGTTTCCACCGTACCGGTAGCAGCACTCCAACTAATCAATATCGCAAATCCCCAGGCAATAGCCAACACCAACTGGGGAAGGGGAAACACCCGCTTGGCGAGGGGATACAAAACAATCACGGGAACCGCAGCCACGCATAGGGCAAAACTGAACGTATTGAGGTACGTTGCCAAAATCGCGGCGCAAAGCATTCCCACCAAAGCTACAATCATACCAGTAGTGACGGAAAGGGCTTTGGAAGCAATGGGACGGGTTTTCGTCCGTTCCACGTAAGGGTCAATATCGCGGTCCCACAAGTCGTTAATCACGCAGCCGGTACCGCTGGTTGCGAGGGTTCCCAACACAATCACGCCCACCAACAGCCAATCTGGCGTCCCGCGGGCACCAGCAAAAACACCCCAGAGGGCAGGAACCATGAGAATCAAACGTCCGGTGGGTTTGTTCCACCGCAGCAGTCGCACAATTTGCAGCCAAGTGGGCTGGCTGGGGGATGAAGATGATGGAACCATAGGGCAGCATCTCGTCGTAAACTCTTTCCCTTTCTAAGATATCGTTAATGAAGGAGAGGGAAGGAATCCCTCAATCGCTTGGAGGGTCTGAAGAAGGGCACAGCCTTCCTGATGGGAATTTTTCTCCAAGTGATGGGAGATATCTAGTGTAGCTTTCGCAAACGCATATCAGAATGGTAGAAACAATTGGGCTCGTGCAAGCGCCTACGCCAGTTTGGCAAGAAAACCGCACGCTCGCGGCAATTGATTTGGGGACCAATTCCATTCACATGGTTTTGGCACAAATCGAACCTACTTTACCAAGCTTTTCGATTGTAGCGCGGGAAAAAGAAACTGTACGCCTGGGCGATCGCTGCTGGGAAACGGGAAAATTGCGGCCAGAAGTCGTAGAACGAGCGATCGCTTGTTTGGGACGCTTTCAAGAAATCGCCAAAAGTTACCATGCCGACCGCATCGTCGCCGTTGCCACCAGTGCGGTTCGCGAAGCCCCTAACGGTCGGGATTTTCTCCGCCAAATCGACAAACAGCTGGATCTGAAAGTCAATCTCATTTCCGGTCAAGAAGAAGCCCGCCGCATTTATTTGGGGGTTCTCTCAGCCATTGAGTTCGACCAAAAATCCCACGTGGTCATTGACATTGGCGGCGGCTCCACCGAATTGGTTTTGGGCGATGGTGGCGAACCGCGGGTTCTCAACAGTACCAAAGTAGGGGCAGTTCGTTTGACCTCAGAATTCGTCCACACCGACCCCATCAGCAACGAAGAATTTCACTACCTGCGGGCGTACATCCGCGGCATGTTGGAACGACCCGTCGAAGAAATTCGCACCCACCTCAACCCCCAAGAAGAACTGCGGATGGTGGGGACCTCAGGAACCATCGAAGCTGTGGCAGCGTTACATGCCCATCAAGTCTACGGCAGTGCCCCCAATCCCCTCAATGGCTATTCCATCGGGTTTAAGGGAATTCAAGAGATCGTCGATCGCTTGCGCAAGCTTCCCGTCAAACAGCGTGCAGAACTTCCAGGCATGTCGGAACGCCGGGCGGAAATTATTCTAGCCGGTGCCTTAATTTTAAAAGAAGCCATGGCTATGTTGGGGGTAGAAACCCTCACCATCTGCGATCGCGCCTTGCGGGAAGGGCTGATTGTCGATTGGATGCTCACCCACGGGTTGATTTCCGACCAGCTACGCTACCACAGTTCGGTACGTACCCGCAGCGTCTATAAAATTGCCAAAAAATACCATGTCAATCTCAACGCTAGCGAACGAATGGCCCAGTTTGCCCTGCGTTTGTTTGACAGCACCCAAGGCATCCTGCATCAGTGGCAAGCCGAGGAACGGGAACTGCTGTGGGCAGCAGCGGTTTTACACAATTGCGGCCTCTACATCAGCCATAACTCCCACCACAAACATTCTTACTATTTAATTCGCCACAGCGAACTATTTGGCTATACCGAAACCGAACTGGAAATTATTGCCAATTTAGCCCGTTACCACCGCAAAAGTCCTCCCAAAAAGAAACACGATAATTTCCGCAATCTCACCTCCAAAAAATACCGCCGTTTGGTCGCCCAACTATCGGCTTTGCTGCGGTTGGCTATTGCCCTCGACCGTCGTCAGTTGGGGGCTATTCGCGAAGTCACCTGCGCGTTTGACGAGAAAAACCAAATTTTGTACTTGCACCTCGAACCCACCCAACCCGATGATGACTGCGAGTTGGAAGTGTGGAGTTTAAACTACAAGAAAGAGGTGTTCGAGCAAGAATTTGGCTGGCAAATTGTTCCCAAATTGGAATCAACCCCCGCTCCTTTGGATAGAGGATAGACGGCGTGGTTGTAGTCGTGAAAATTCCCACTCTCTCGCATCCAGATGATGATATCTAGATAGGTTTGCCAGCAAACGCGCTTCTAATACCATTTCCTTAAAAATCTGCAAGGAATAATTGGGGGATTTTTGTAGGGGCGCAACGCGTGAGCGCCCCTACCAGGGAAATCGGAACATCTCAAAAAATCATTGTTTTTCAGAAATGGTATAACGCCCCTGACCAACAAATTTCAGACATCTTAGCCTCGAAAATCCCCCCTTTTCCAGGTTGGTGCCGAGCTTGCTCAAAAAGGGGGGGATGCTATCCCAACTTCCAGCTAGCAAAAAGGGCAGCCGTCAAAACTGCCCTTTCCTAGTATATTTTCAAATATGCCAGGACCCGGAATTGAACCGGGGACACGGGGATTTTCAGTCCCCTGCTCTACCGACTGAGCTATCCCGGCCTTTGCGCCTTTCTTTTTTAACGCTTTATTATCCTAGCAAGCGATCGCGGTCTTGGCAAGGCTTTTTGGAAAAAAATTTTGGCACGGGGGAAATATTGTTTGCCGAGTCGCCAAATCCCCCTCATTCAAGCAGCTTGAGCGATCGCTTCTAATTGTCAACGGGTTGGAGACGGGTTAATTTCAGCTGAAAATCCCCCATCCCCGTTTCGCCGAAAGAGCGAACTCGCACGATATATCTGCCAGCTTCCGAAATGCGAGCAAACAAGACAGAATCGGTACCGCCATCGGGACCATCGTCATTTTCGGCAATCGTAGAGCCATCGGCAGCAATCAACGATACAATCGGGTCAAAGCTGTCAGAAGACAGTTCGATGAGAATGTGGTCGTCTGCTTCCAATTCCACAACGTAATCCCGAGCAAAACCCCCTTGACCGGTGGGAATATCCTCGGCAGAAAGTGTATCGGTAACCTGATTGTTATCTGGTAGCTCAACTGGATCGTACAAAACTTCTTGGGCATTGGCTCTAGCAAAATGGGAACCCAACATCAAAGCTGTGGCTGGGAGAAATAAAGCTAGACGGGATAGATGGAAATGGAACGGATGAAAATCGGATTTTCTCATGTAGGAGCTGCAAAATTTAAAAACAATGGGGCCTCAATCTTCTGATAGCCTACTTTCTGGCTAGCCCTATTTAAATCGGGAGATTTTTTCGGTTCTGCTCTAGGCTACCACACCAATATGGTAGCTCCAACGGATGCTAGCAGGGTCACGGGAAGCAAGAAGCCGTAGCAAACAGTCGCTTTTATGGGAAAATCGCACAATCGGCGAGATTGGGTCATCTTAACAACCATTTGGCTGGTGGGGATAGCCAGCGATCGCTTGTGGTTTGCCCTCGATAATAGCGTTCCTTCCTGGGATGTGGCCGACTACCTCACCGGCAGCCTCAACTACTGGCAAGCGTTTCAAAATCCCCATTGGTTTTCTGGCGAATGGTGGCGGGATTTGTGGCTGCTCTCTTCCAAAATTCCCCCGTTTACCTATATGGTCACAGCTTTTTGCTACCAACTCGTGGGCACGGGAACCGACAACGCCACCCTGGTCTATATCTTTTTTAGCGCCATTTTAATGGTTTCTGTCTACGGCTTGGGCAGGCAATTGTTTTCCCGTCAGGTGGGTTTGCTGGCTGCCGGGATGTGTTGGTTGTTCCCCGGTTTGTACCAAGTTCGTCTAAATTTTCTTTTAGATTATCCAGTAACGGCGGTGGTGGCTGGCTGTTTCTTGATTCTAACCACCTGGAAATTTTCCCAAAATCGGCGGAATTCCTGGTGGCTAGCACTGGCATTGGCACTGGCGCTGGGAATTGCCTTGATGGTGAAACAAACCACGCTGTTATTTTTATTGATTCCTTTGCTGTGGGTCACCTTCAACCAGCTACGCCAGAAACATTGGGAACGATTTTTGCAAATCATTGTAGCAGCGATCGCGTCTGTTGGCGTATGGGGATGGTGGTACCGTACCAATTGGTTGCTGGTGCTAACCTCTAGCAAACGCGCCACCGTGGATGCTGCCGCTGCCGAATCCGACCCGCCGTTAGACAGCCTAGCCGCTTGGACTTATTACTGGCAAGATTTGCCCAATATCGTCTCTTGGGTGTTGCTGCTGGTACCGATTGTGGGATTGTTGCTTTACGGCTGGCGACCAAAACCCACTAATTCTGGCAAGCCGCAACGGGATAGTTGGATTTGGGTAGCGGTCTTTTTATTGGGTGCCTATTTTCTGAATACCCTCAATGTCAATAAAGACCCCAGATACGTACTGCCCTATTTACCAGTTTTATCGCTGGTTTTGGCCTATGGTTTCACTTGCTGGCGACAAATCTGGGTTCCCTATAGCGCGATCGCCATTTCCCTACTGCTCACCATTGGCAATACTTTCCCTATTGTAACCGGAGGATTTCCCCTATCAAGCGATCGCGTACAACATTTTCCCTACCTCGGACCTCCCTATCCCCACCAGGAACTCATTCGGGAAATTACCACCACCATTGCCCATTTACAAACAACTGTAGGCGTCCTGCCTTCCACCCCCAGTGTCAACCAACATAATATCAACTATTACGGAGCGCTTGCCGATTTTCAAGTATATGGCAGACAGGTAGGTGTCAAGGAAAACCAAGTTTTCCAGGATATGCAAGCATTGGATTGGTTTGTCACCAAAACTGGCAACCAAGGTTCTGTTCCCCCATCGCAAGCCACCATTACCCAACTGGTACGGGAAAATCCCAACTTCCAAAAACAGAAAAGCTGGAAACTTCCCGATGGCAGTCAATTGCAGCTCTATCGCCGCCAATCCCTTCCCATCAACGTCAAACCAGCATCACCAGCCTCGGATGCGCCACTTCAGTTGCAGCAGGTAACCGTTCCCAATAAAGTTCCTCCCAATCATTCTATTCCCGTTACTTACAAATGGTTGGGAACTGCCAAAGCTTTGCAAGAAGGATTGGTCTTGTTAACTTGGCGACGAGACAACGAAAGCTACTGGCTGCACGACCATGCTTTGGGAAACGGCAGATGGCACGATTTGGCGGTTGCTTGCTTGCCACTGCCAGATTCTCCAGTTAGCCGCGATGGGGGTTGTTGGTTCCAAGTGACAGAAAAAACTGCCATGCTGCCCTCGCCAAATGCCAGTGGAGAATATACCCTAGAAGCAACTTATCTCAACCGTCGTACGGGAGAAACCTATCCCTTGGCTGTGGATGGTGGTGTCAGCGTTACGGTTGATAGGAAAGCAGAACCGGTTATCGCACCAGCACCGGATTTGGTCAGTCAGTTGCGGGTTTTGGCATCGCGATTGCCTCGGGGAATGGCGGCTTTGGACGCTATTTTTACGGAAATTGCCCGCATGAATCAGTACGATCCTAACCAGGATTATACGGTTCACGCACGAGAAACGCTGCAATATCGACTGGAGGAAAATCCCCATCGGGTGGATTGGGCGTATGCGGTGGCATTTACTTATGTTTTGCAACGTAAAGCTACGGAAGCCATTGATGCTTTCCAGCGGGTGGTTCAGTTGGATGGAAACAATCCTTACGCTCGTGCCTATTTGGCTTTTGTCTATCTTTACGATTGGCAACCCCATGCTGCCGAACAAGCTTTGCAGCCGGCTTTGACTCAGGCACCCAATATGCCGGAACTCAAGGTACTGCGCGGTGTCGCGGCTTTGATGCAGGGAAATGTTTGGCAGGCTTGGCAGGATGCTCGGGCTTTGGAGGATTTATCGTAGAAGTAGTAGCGCGTCTATTCTAACTTGGTGGGTAAAGCGATGGTCTGAAGGACTGGTATCTTTGGCACCATCAGTTTTTAGTTTGGAAACAATCTAGCCATTATATGAACCACTATTTTCTAGTATTTCTAAAAAAAAACAATGATTTTCTGAAATCTTCTAATTGCCCTTGTAGGACGCAACACGCAATTAGGGGCGCTCACGCGTTGCGCCCCTACAAAAATACCCCGATTATTTATTGCAAATTTTTAAGAAATGGTAGGCATCTAGACGCACTGCTACAAAAGCATTTTTGCTTTATTTGGGGTGTATGTTTGAGGGGATTAATAGAAGCGGATTTGATCTACAATAAAAATATATTTTTGTTGTAGATCTATATTTAAGCTGCTGTAAATTCAAATTTTCTCGCCAAGGATAAAGATTTTTCAAGTTTCTAGTAATTTGGAGATGGTTTCTCACCTAGAAAACTGCTGCTGTTGAACGAACAATAGCAACAGCAGGTATTCTCTCGATTACTTATCTTTCGATTTTTGCCAAATGCGATCGGGTAAGGGTTCTACTTGTGCCAGTTCTTGGATGAGAGCAGGATGTAATTGACGGTTGGCAGCCACCAACCGTCCGGAAAATATATCCACTGGCGAACCATCGTAAGCTGTTACCTTGCCGCCAGCTGCTTCGACCAAAACTGTACCGGCGGTAATATCCCAAGGCGACAATCCCCGTTCCCAATAGCCATCCAAACGTCCGCAGGCTACGTAAGCCAAATCTACTGCCGCCGAACCGCCGCGACGGACGCCTTGAGTAAGATGGGTGAAGTGACAAAACTCAGCGTAGTTGTTATCTAAGGTTTCCCGGCGATCGTAGGCAAATCCCGTGACTAAGAGACTTTTTTCTAGTTTATCGGTACTCGATACGCGAATGGGTTGGCGGTTGAGGGTGGCTTCGATGCCTTTGGCGGCTCGAAATAGTTCGTTTTGCGCGGGAACAAAAACAGCTCCCACTTGGGGAATACCGTCAATTAATAAGCCAACGGAAGCGGAAAAGAGGGGATATTGGTGAGCATAGTTGGTGGTTCCGTCTAAAGGATCGATTGCCCACAAGTAGCGACTGGTTTGGGAACCTTGTTTTCCCGATTCTTCGGCTAAGAGTCCGTGGTCTGGAACGTGACGCTGCAAAACGTCCAAAATGACGGCTTCGGCGGCTTTATCGGCGGCTGTGATCAGGTCTCCAGAACGTCCTTTTTCGTTGATTTCTTCTAGTTTTCCCCAGTAGGATTGTAAGACGCCGCCGGCGGCTAACACGGCTTCGGTGGCAATATCGAGAAAGTTTTTTAGTTGTGCGCTCATGATTTTTTTCAGTCGCTATGAAATTGGGTGAGTTGGTCAGGATTTCCCCATGCCCAATTTATCGATTTTGACGGCGAAATTCTGCCGGTGTCTGACGCATGGGTTGTTCGGGATTCCAAATGCCACGCCCTAACAGTCTAGCTTGCTCCCGCGCATGGGTGAAGCGTTGTTGGTATTTGGTGTTGGGATATCGCGATACCGCGATCGCGTGTCCTTGTTGTAGCAGTTGTTCGTTGATGAGGGTACCATCAAGCCAGGCATAAGCCAACCATCGTTGGTATTTGTCTTCCCGTTGGCGGTCAAATTCCAATTGCAGGGTTTGTTCGCTGGCAAGTGCTTGCAGGTATTGTTTGGCGTTTGGACCCCACGGCAGTTGGCGTCTGGCTGGTGCATCCAAACCAATTAAGCGCACTCTTTTGGGGGAAGCGTTTTGGTTGCTATTTAAAGGCAGTACTTCTAGGGTTTGACCGCTAACGACGCGAACCACTCGCACTTGCATGGGGGTGGTGGCAGATTGGTTCGTACAAGCGGTTAGCCAGAGAAAAATCGTAATGGCGATGGTTGATAGCGCGATCTGAATTTGACGATTTGTGCCCATACCAGTTTTTTTCGCTAGAAACAATACCCTGAAAAACAGTTAAAATAGAAGGCTGGGTGGAGAAAATTCCGAAACGTTTCTAGTTTCTATTTGTCTCTATGTATTTTACTTCGGTTCGTCGCGTATTGAGCGGTTTGCAGGCAACGGATGTGTGGCAGGAAATTCGCGAGTGGAAAGTTTTGCTGGAGATTTGGCCGCGGGTCGTGGGCAAAACAGTGGCAGCCAAAACGCGCCCTTTACACGTACGGGGAGGTATTCTCACAGTGGCGGTTCCCAATGCCAGTTGGGCGCAAAATCTAACTTTTCAGCGCCGTCGTATTGTTAGTAAGTTGCAAAAGCAAGTCAGGCTTTCCATTCGCGATGTTCGCTTTTCTTCGCGAGATTGGTACGACGATCGCCAGTCTTGGCGTCCTGCTGATAGTGCGACATCTATTTTTCAAGCGCATCCCAGTTGGGTCGGTGGTGGGAAGAATTACCAGAATGTTCCTACTAGCGATCGCACTTCTGAAGCTGCCCCACCTCCCACTCAAAACTCCTCGGATGCTGTTTTGGCTTTTCAAAATTGGTCAAAAACCATACGCGATCGCACCCAATCTTGGTCGGTTTGCCCGCAATGCGGTTGTCCGGTACCGGCAGGGGAACTCCAACGTTGGTCGGTTTGTTCTATTTGTGCTTGCCGGCAGTTCGAGCAAAATTTGATGGCGAGTAGGGAAGAGAATGCGGCAGAAGAATCGCCCCAAGCAGATAGCCAAAACTAGTAATTTCCCTCAAAATTTGAGGGTCTTCATGATATAAATTATACGGGAATTGCAAGCGATCGCTATTAGAAATTATCAAATTATGGTTGAATTTCTATGCCTGCATCGTCGATCCCCATACCGTTTGCTGCAATATAAGTTTATATACTTAGGCAAAGAAAAGAAAAATTGAAATATAAAAAAAATATAAAATCTTGTCAGCAGGTTTTGACAATCTAAAAGAACGCTGTGTATGGTTTTGCCGTTTTTCTTCTCTTGCTGGCACACCTAATATCCTGTGCTAACTTCAAAGAAGATAGAAAACTAGTTAGCTGTTGCATTGAAGGCTCCTACACTTCGCTGTAGCAGCAAACAATTTTCTCGTGACAGATAACGAACTGCTAAACGCGATCGCATTATTCTGTCGCTTGTATGTTTGTTTCCTAAGAGAGGCAAAAAAGCCATGAACAGCCTGAAAAGCTCTACTTCCGCTTGTCGTCACTGCCGGTTCTATACGCCGGAAGGTAGGCGTGGAGGGCACTGCCAGCAGCTAGGTGTTCGAGTTGGTGGAAGCTGGACATCTTGTAGTTTAGCCCTACCAGCTTTTGCTCCTACCTGGGAATCTATAGATGCTGGTTGGCAATTGGTTGCTCGTGTTGGTTCTCAAAGAGCGTTTTTCCAAGCGAGTGACGATCGCACGAACGCCGAATCTACAAAAAGCGATCGCACAGCGGTCCCCGGAAAAACCAAAACCACAGAAACAGAAGCTGCTACATCAGTTACCATGTAGCGGTTTGACATTTTAGAAATTTGTTTTTAAAAACTATTGTTACCAGGACTAACCCAATCACTGGACAAAAAATGACATTCGTGTCGATTGCGTTCGGTTAGTCCAGCCTTGGTCTCGTAGCAGACTCCGT
>NZ_LNDC01000191.1 GCF_001870905.1 Geitlerinema sp. PCC 9228 | reverse complement strand
TGGTGGGTGGGCGATGCCCACCCTACGAATTTAATTTTGCTTTTGATGGGATTGAAAATTTTTGAGGGAAGCGATCGCTTTGTCGAGCTGTTGTATTCTCTCGTCTTCTTTAGCTTTTTTATTTTTTAAATTATTAAAAATTTCTTGAAGGCGGCTAGAAATTTTACTTGCTAATTCTTCAATAGGATAATTTCCATTTTTATCGTTACTTTCATTGGCTTCTGGATTTTTTAGCAACTGTAGACCGTACTCTTGGTTCCAAGTAAAAGTCCATTCTTTATTATTTTGGTTAATTGTTATTTTATTCTTGTTTGAACCTATATCATAATATTTTATATAGGTTAATGTTACTGGTTTGAGGGATTCTTGCAGGAATTGGAAAGCTTCGCGAGATTTGTTTTGGGATATGTTGACAGCTTCCTCGTATTCTCGTTCGAGTCGTAAAATATCTTGAATAAGAGTTTTGATGTCTTCGATAGTTTTACTAAAATTCATAAGCGATTTACCGATAAAATAAGGCGTGCAGGTGTTTCTAGAGCTGGAATGGGTCGGGTCGATGCATTCTATTGAACCATAAAAATATAAAGCATACAAAGCAAGTAGGTGGGGCTAGGAAGAACTAATTGGATTGCAAGTTCCTTACTTGGGCAATAGCCTGGTCGAGTTCTTCGATTTGTTTGTCTTGCCGTCGTTTTTTATCCTTTATATCATTCAGAGTGTTTTGCAGCGTCATACGAACTCGATTGGCTAATTCTTCAATGGGATAGTTGCCATTTACTGTTTCTGGTTTTTTGGAAATTTCCCAACCTTGCTCTTCGCTGAGGGAGAACTCCCATCGCTTACCGTTCTGATCAATCGATATGACAAAGTTTTTATTATACTTAGAATAAACTGGCATCACTTCTTTGAGGTTTTCTTCTAAGAATCCTTGCAGGGCGAGAAACGCTTCCCTCGATTTGTTGCGATAGGTTGGTGTTCCTTCTTGATATTCTTTATCGAGTTTTAAAATTTCTTTGATGAGAGATTTAATTGTTTGGCAGGTTTCTCCAACGTTCATAAGGTTACCTAAACAGACCTATACTTTTTCGGAAGTTTTGCCGATCGCAAATGTATAATTATAGCTGTGTGGTTTTCTTTCCGCAAGCTTGTTTCTAGATTTCCTGCCAACTTACCTTGGGAATCAAATGTATCTCGCGATCGCTAGCCCCCGTGCTAAATTTTCGCGATCGCGTCATAATATTAATTAGTACATAGTTATATATCAATACTTTATGCAACTACACCCCGATTGCGTCGTTTGTATGTTTCAACAAGCCCTGCGCATTGCCAAAGCCACCACCGACGACCAGCAAAAGCAGTGGGAAATTCTCAATCGTCTGGCGAAGGAAATGGCCGATTTGCCCGTTACCACAATAAGCGTGGAAATCGCGGGGAGAATTCGCCAGATTGTCGCCGAAACCACCGGCGAAACCAATCCCTACCACCAACAAAAACAACACTACAACGACATTGCCCTGAAACTGTATCCCCACTTGCGAGAACTGGTCAAAAACTCACAAGACCCGCTGTTAACGGCGATTCGTATTGCCATTGCCGGAAATATTGTTGATTTTGGTATTGGTGACACCTTTGATTTGGAAAAAACCGTGGATGATAGCCTCAACCAGGAATTTGCCATCTTTGATTACCAAGAATTTCGCCAACAACTGACAGGGGTGCAAAAGATTCTCTACCTGGCTGACAATACTGGAGAAATCGTTTTCGATCGCTTGTTGGTGGAAATATTACAAAAACAAGGCAAGCAAGTAACCGTTGCCGTTCGCGGCGGATCGGTTCTCAACGATGCTACCCTAGAAGATGCCCGCTATGTGGGATTGGATGAAGTATGCGAAGTCATTGGTAACGGCGCAGCTTTGCCGGGTACGGTATTTTCCGAAACCAGTTCCCAATTTCAACAGCATTTCCACCAGGCAGATTTGATTGTTTCCAAAGGGCAGGGGAATTTTGAAGGATTGTCAGATATGGATGCGCCGCTGGTGTTTTTGCTGAAAGCCAAATGTTCTCCCATTGCCCAGGAATTGGGGGTGGAACCGGGGTCGATGGTTTTCCTGGCGGCATCGAAAACCCGGCAGCTGGCATGATATGCTGGTGTGCGAGCCAATTTCCGATCCTACGCGAAGACCCGAAAAATTCATGTCTGCAACCGAAAACACCTCTCAATCACAAGCCATCCCCGTCGATCGCATTCGCTACAATGAAAGCGGTTTGGTACCAGCCATCGTTCAGGATTATCTCGATGGAACCGTCTTGATGATGGCGTGGATGAACCGCGAATCCTTGCAAAAAACGTTAGAGTCTGGGGAAACCTGGTTTTGGAGTCGTTCCCGCCAGGAATTTTGGCATAAAGGCGAGACTTCCGGACACATTCAAAAAGTGCGATCGCTGCGTTACGATTGCGATAGCGATACCCTGCTGGTGGGGGTGGAACAAGTGGGCGATATTGCCTGCCACAAAGGGGAACGTAGCTGTTTTCACCAGGTAGACAGCGAAGTCGTACCACCACCAGCCGATACCCTATCGCAAGTATTTTCCGTTATTAGCGATCGCCGCGATCGCCCTCAAGAAAATTCTTATACGTGCAAGCTGCTAGCTGGTGGCGATAACAAAATTTTGCAGAAAATTGGCGAAGAATCCGCCGAAGTGGTGATGGCTTGCAAAGATGACGACAGGGAAGCGATCGCTTCCGAAGCCGCCGATTTATTCTACCACACCTTGGTCGCGTTAGCCTACCACAACGTAGACCTGCGGGACGTATATCGCCAACTGCAAAAACGTCGCCGCTAGCGCTTGGGCATCATGCGGTGCAAAAAGCGCAACAGCAAGAGAACCAGCAGCGTACTCAAAGCCAGCCCCACCCAAAGCATATCCGAATAGGGTCGGGGTTGGTCTAACGCAAATCCTCCCATGGAAGGACCAATAAAATAACCCACTGCCCAGCAGAGAGAATTCACGGAAAGATACACGCCGCGTAAATTCACTGGCGCTATATCGGCAACCAGAGACGAGGCGGAAGGCAGATACGATACCATCCCCAACGTCAGCAACGCCAATCCCAAAACCGCCCAAATTATCTGGTAGGAAGCCACCAAACCAGTGGTAAAAATCGTCAGAAATCCGACAATCCAAAACAGCGCCGAAACCGACAGGGCTTGCGGGTGGCTGAACCGCCGTAAAAATTTGGCAATGGGAAGTTGGAAAATCACCGCCAGCAGAATATGCCAGCTAAACAGGGCGCTAATCACCGCTGGTTGTTGGTCGGTTGCCCCCCACTGGATGCTTTCGTTGAAATAGAGGGGCATGGTGGTTTGGATTTGGGAGATATAGGTGGTGAAGATAATATTAACAGCTACAAACAGCAATAACGCGCGATCGCGCAGGGCGATTTTCCATCCCTGGGCAAAGGAAACATTGGTAGAATCGGTAGAACGATTCTCTGCATCTAGCTGTTGGTCGTAGAGTTGGGTTTGGGAAATTCCCCAATAAATGACCCAGAAGAAAACCGCAAAAGTGATGCCGTCAATAACAAACAAAGGGCGATAGGCATTGGTGAGAGAGACAAACCCTCCTGCCACCAAAATCCCGACACCCAAACCCAAACTATCTCCCAGACGGGTGAGGGCATAGGCTTCTTGGCGTTGGGAACCGTCGGTTAAATCGGCAACCACCGCTTCCGTGGAAGGCCAGTAAAGACCCACACCCAACCCCATAATCAAATTTCCCAGCAACAGGGTAGGAAAATCAATGGCGGCGGCTAAAGCAAAAGAAGCGATGGCAGAGACGGCAGCAGACAGCAACAGGGTTCGCCTTCTCCCCCAGCCGGGGGCATCGGTTAAAGAACCGCCAAACAAACGTCCGAAAATGCCGGAAATTTGCTGGCTACCCAGGGCAATCCCCACCATGGTTTTGCTCAATCCTATTTGGCTAAAGAAAATGGGGGCGTAGAATAGAGTAAAGCCAGTACCAATGGCAGAGAGCAATCTGCCTGCCATGAGAATCCATACTTGCCGGTCGAGTTCGGGAAGCCAAGACTTTCGGTTCATGCCATAAAATATATATCAACAATGTTCGATCGATAACAGTTTTGGCGGTCAAAAGGCGATGTCGTTGGACAGTGGGGGGGAAAGCAAAATGGCTCGATTGCCCGCAATGCCTTATTTTTAATTCGTTTTGTAGGTAGGAAATTAGCAGAAAAACATTCAAAAACTGTCTATAAATGGTAAAGTGCTGATGTTCCAGATGGCGACTTTGGTGGCTTCGGTGGGGCCAGCCAAGCTGGAAAGGCCGGCGCGTTCTCCCGAACTCGCTGGATGAAGCCAACTGGGGTCGTCCGGTTCGTACCAATTTTGTCCAAATTGTACTAACTTAAACACGGACAGGTACGAACTTGGTGCTAACCAGAACCGCTATTTGGGATTTTTAGATTCGTAGCGGTATGGGAAGTACCCTTATTCTTTGTTGCCATTACGTTTTTCTAAACTATGCCAAAGGTTTTAGTTTCTGACACTGTCGATCGAGCTGGGATTGAAATCCTGTCGCAAGTAGCCCAGGTAGACGAAAAAACAGGTCTATCTGAGGAAGAGCTTGTCAATACAATTCCAGAGTACGATGCCTTGATGGTTCGTTCTGGAACGCAAGTTACCAAAAATGTCATTGAAGCAGCTAACCAGTTAAAAATTATTGGGCGGGCTGGTGTCGGTGTTGATAACATCGACGTGGATGCGGCTACCCGTCGGGGCATCATGGTGGTGAATTCGCCGGAAGGGAACACCATCGCTGCCGCCGAACATGCTTTGGCGATGATGCTATCCATGTCTCGCTACATTCCCGATGCCAACCAATCGGTGAAAAAGGGTGAGTGGAAGCGCAAGCAATTTCTCGGTAATGAGGTATATAAGAAAACCCTAGGTGTGGTTGGATTGGGGAAAATTGGCTCTCACGTGGCTGTCGCGGCGAGGGCGATGGGGATGAAGCTGCTGGCTTTTGACCCTTACATTTCAGCCGAACGCGCCGAACAAATTGGCTGTCGTTTGGTGGATTTGGATTTTCTATTCCAGGAGTCGGATTATATTACCCTGCATATTCCCAAAACGCCGGAAACCAAGGGGTTAATTGGCCAGGAAACCCTGGAAAAAATGAAGCCCAACGCTAGAATTATTAATTGCGCCCGCGGTGGCTTGATTGATGAAGAGGCTTTGGCAAAGGCCTTGGAAAGTGGACAAGTTGCAGGGGCAGCGTTGGATGTGTTTGAAGAAGAACCCATTAGTCCGGAATCGCCGTTGTTGAAGTTGGGTAAGGAGTTGATTGCAACGCCACATTTGGGGGCTTCTACGGAGGAGGCACAAACCAATGTGGCGGTGGATGTGGCCGAACAAATCCGCGATGTGTTGTTGGGGTTGCCGGCGCGTTCGGCGGTGAATATTCCGGGGTTGAATCCCGAGGTGATGGAGAAGTTGCGCCCTTACCTGCAACTGGCGGAAACCTTGGGCAATTTGGTCAGCCAACTGGCTGGCGGTCGCATTGAGTCGCTGAATGTCCGCTTGCAGGGCGAACTGGCGGATATGGAAAGCAAACCCGTGATGGTGGCGGCTTTGAAAGGGTTGCTCTCGCAAGCGTTACGCGAACGGGTGAATTATGTCAATGCTAGTATTGAGGCGAAAGAACGGGGCATTCATGTGGTGGAAACCCGGGATGCGTCTTCGCGGGATTATACCGGGTCTTTGTGTCTGACGGCGAAAGGGGCTAGCGGCGAACATTCAGTCAATGGTGCTTTGCTTAGCGATCGCGAAATGCGGATTACCAATATCGACGAATTTCCCATTAACGTACCACCAACCCAGAACATGCTATTTACCCGCCACCGCGATATGCCTGGGATTATCGGCAAAATTGGCTCTTTCTTGGGCAGTTTTAACGTTAATATCGCCAGCATGCAAGTGGGGCGCAAAATTGTCCGCGGCGACGCGGTGATGGTACTCAGCCTCGACGATCCTTTACCGGAAGGAATTTTAGAGGAAATTATGAAAGTACCTGGCGTTCGCGATGCTTATACAGTAACTTTGTAGAGTACGGGTGGTCGCAAGCAACTTCGCAAATGGCTATTTCCTTTTTAGCTAGCTGGCGTTCGACGGTCTAGTAGCACTGGCTTGGTACACGGCTATCCCATTCCTCTCCCCTGCGGGGGAGGGGGGAAACTGGGTAGTTGAGGAAATATCGCTTTGGCAACGGCGAGCCTGCCGAACTACAGAACGATAGAATAGTGAGGGGGCGTTCAATTGGCTAACAGCTGGTGGGAAATTCAAATCTTAGCCGATCCTAGTTTGGAAGAAACCATCTTTTGGCGGTTACAATCCTTTGGCTGTCAGGGAACAGCCGGGGAACGTCGCAAGTCCGGATACTTGCTGCGGGCTTATTTGCCGGAAGCCAACGCTCACTTGCTGGACCTGTCGGCTTTATCTTTATGGTTGCGCCAAGATGCTTTGTGTTTGGGATTAAGCGCGCCCAAGGTTCATTGGCGTTTGATTGATGAGGAAGATTGGGCGAGTAGTTGGAAGAAACACTGGCATCCCACAGAAATTGGCGATCGCTTTTTGGTCTATCCCGGATGGCTGTCACCGCCGGAAAATAGCGATCGCTTGTTGTTGCGTCTCGACCCAGGTGTGGCTTTTGGAACGGGAACCCACCCCACCACCAAACTGTGTTTGGAAGCGTTGGAAATGCGTTTGGGAGTCGATGCGGAAAAACAAACCGTTGCCGACATTGGTTGCGGTTCCGGTATTTTATCCATCGGTGCCCTACTGTTGGGGGCCAAAACCGTTTATGCTGTAGATACGGACCCACTGGCGATTAAGGCTACCCGCAGCAACCGCGCCATGAACCAAATGTCCGAAAAACGCTTGCTGGCGCAAAAAGGCAGTTTCCCGGAAATCAAACAAATGACCCCCCAACCCGTGGATGGCATTCTCTGCAATATTCTCGCTGAAGTTATCATCGATCTCATCCCCCATCTCGACGAAATTGCCCATTCTTCTACGTGGGGAATTCTCAGCGGTGTCTTAGTAGACCAAGCCAAACCTGTTGCCGATACCCTGGAACAACACGGTTGGATTGTAGCTACCCTATGGCGGCGGGAAGATTGGTGTTGCTTTAATATTCGACGTTCCTAAGCCCTGCCTGAAATGGTAGCGCTGGTTGCCGGCCTTTTGCTACGCTACTACTTTCCTAGAAAATCCAGTTCGATTTGTGGGAACATTAAAAGATAGAGACTTGGAAGATGAAAACATTATGGCAGTTACGTGGCGACAACCCATTTTGGTAGGTGGCGTTGGATTATCGTTTTTGCTGTGGCTGGCAAACAGTTGGAATCCGTTGGGAAACGGTTTTGGCGAAACTACTTTGCTGGCTTTAATGGCAACCGGCGGTGTGGCTTGGTGGTGGCGTCGTTCTTCTCAACCTTCGCAAACGATTGCTTCCCCACAACAGTCGGTGGATTTGGCAAAAGCAGAACAGGCTATTGATGGCTGCCGGCAAACGATAAGCCAACTGCAAGCGGAATTGCCAACGGAAACTGATTCCCAACTGCAAAGTCGCGTGGCGAACTTGCAACAGAAGGTGGAAAGCCTTCCCCAACAACTACAACGCCAGGATATCTCGATTGGCGTTACTGGTGGTCAGGGAACTGGGAAAACGACGCTGGCGCAGGTTTTGTCGTCGTCAGCCACCAACGGGGATATTCCGGTTTGCTACCAAGATACCACGCCTTGGTTTGCTAGCGAAGCTGCCGAATGGGAAGCCAAACAGCAACTATACAATTGCGATTTGGTTTTGTTTCTCACCAGTGGCGATATTACTGACTCGGAATATCAAGCTATTCGCGAAATTGCGATCGCGCCGCAACGGGTTTTGGTGGTGTGGAACCAGCAATACCCACAACCGAAAACCACTGTAGATACCATTCGCGCCAAACTACAACAACGCCTTACTGGTATTGTACCGGCTGAGGATATTGTCGCGATCGCGGCTGCCGGTCGAGAAATTACCGTTCGCCAAACCCAAGCCGACGGTTCTGTCGTTACCAAAACTGAAACCACCACCCCCCACCTCGAACCACTGCAACAACGCTTGCAGCAAATTCTACATTCCGACACTATCCCCTCTCTACTTTACACGAGTACCTACCGCCAAGCGATCGCCACGCAACAAGAAATCCAAAATCTCCTCAACCAACTACGCCGCGATCGTGCTTTCCCCCAGATCGAACGCTACCAGTGGATTGCCGCCGCTGCTGCCTTCGCCAACCCCATTCCTTCCGGCGATATCCTCGCCACCATTGCTGTCAATACCCAAATGGTGATGGATTTGAGTAAAATTTACCAGCAACCCTTTTCCTGGTCGCAAGCCCAAGAAATTGCCAAAACCTTAGGCGCTGTTATCGTAAAATTAGGATTGGTGGAACTTTCTACCAAAACCCTCACCACCATTCTCAAAACCAACGTCACCACCTACGTCGCCGGTAGCGCCATTGAAGGGGTTAGCGCCGCCTACATCACCCGAATTGCCGGTTTGGGGTTGATTGACTATTTCCAAGAACAGCCAGCCATCACCCAACCTTCCCAAATTGACTGGCAATCCATGAAGCAAAAGCTGCAAGCTGCTTTCCAGCGAACCCAGCAAAACGAATTTTTGGTTTCTTTCGCCAAAAAAGCTGCCAATCGTTTGCCAATTGCTGGCTAATTGATTTGTTTTCGTTGATGATTTCTCCATCCTGCCATGTCTGACGATCGCGCAAGCAGCGTCCCCCCAAAAGGGGGTGTACCATCACAGGGTGATAACCCCACAGGGTCTTGGACCGCTTCCCCGATGGAACTGGCGCAAACCACCATCGCGCAAATCTACGAAAAATATGCTTCCCTGCGGGGGAAATTGCCGGCAGAACCGCCAGAGTTGGAAAAGCTGGCAGGAATTTTGGAAAAATTAGAACAGGGGATTATTCGCATCGCTGCTTTTGGCGCTGTCAGTCGCGGCAAATCTACGGTGGTCAATGCGTTGGTGGGTCAAAAATTGCTCTCCACCAGTCCAATTCACGGCGCTACCACCATTCCCACTAGCATCCGTTGGTTTCCCCAGGAGGAAGGCAAAATTCAGGTAGAGTTGATCGATACCCCTGGTTTGGATGAGGTGGGTGGTACTGAAAGAAGTCAAAAAGCCAAAGCACTTGCCACGCAAGCGGATTTAATTTTATTTATTGTTTCTGGGGATATTACCCGCGCCGAATATCAAGCCATGGTGGAACTGGCGGCTGCCAAGAAACCCATGCTGTTGGTTTTTAATAAAACAGATTTGCATCCGGAGAAAGATGCCGCCAAGATTTACGAACAACTGCAAAGTTTCCAGAAAAACGACGGTAGCGCCGATGGAGATCGTTGTGATAGCGATTCCCACTTTTTTATTTCTCTAGAAAATATTGTTATGGTGGCTGCAGAACCCATGCCAGTGACTGTGAGAGAACAGACAGAAACAGGAGAAGCTAAGGAAAATTGGGAAACGCCGCCGCCACAGATAGAGGATTTGAAGCAAAAAATTCTGCAAATTCTCAATCAGGAAGGGCGATCGCTGTTGGCGTTGAATGCTTTGTTGCAAGCCAGCCAGCTAGAACGGAATTTAGCCCGTTGCACCATTGAAGCCCAGAAAAATCTCACCAAACAACGGGTCGATCGGATTGTCGGTATCAAAGCTGTCGCGATCGCACTGATGCCAGTTGCCGTTATCGACTTGATAGCCACTGTTTTTGCCGATTTAAACTTGGTGCGTGCTTTGGCGCGTCAATATCAACTCCCCCTAACGGGGTACCAAGCTGGGAAGTTGGGACAACAAATCTTTTTCAGCCTTGCCGGTGTGGCGCTGGCAGAAGTAGCTAGCATTTTGGTAACTGCTTGGGGCAATCCTTGGGGATGGGGGAATCTTTTGGCTTATTTGGGCGGCGCGATCGCACAAGCTACCCTCGCCGGCTACGGCAGCTACCGGGTCAGCGAATTTGCCCAAGAATACCTAGCCACTGGCTGCACCTGGGCACCATTTGGTACCGACACGATTATCGTACAAATTTTGCGTCAAGCCAAGCCCAATACCCTTCTGTCGCAGCTACATCCCCAATCTCGCCCCAGAAATTAGTTGCTCCCCTGCTCAACCATGGCAAAATCGTTATGATAGTAGAGGTGGGAGCATCGAAGCGATCGCTCCTGCCTACCCACATACCTACGGATCCACGCCGCCATGCCCATTTCCCTGTTTGGTCGAAAATTTGCCTGGTCCACCGTTGGCATTGTTGGCCTGGTAGCAGCAGGCATTGCCGGCACTGCCAGTACCATTTACGTCGCTACCCGAGATGCCAGTGCTGACGAAGATTTGGTCGATTTGACTGTTCCCGTACAAGCCAAAAATCTCACCGTCCGCGTAACGGCCAGCGGTACCATTGTACCAGTGCGCAGCGTCAACCTGAGTCCCAAAACCGCCGGTCGCTTGGTGGAGTTGATGGTGGAACAGGGGGATAGGGTGCAACAAGGGCAACCCATTGCGCGGATGGAAAATGAAGAAATTTTAGCCCAGGGCAAACAAGCTGAAGCCCAACTAGCACAAGCAACAGCTAAGTTAGCCGAGCTGGAAGCAGGCAATCGCCCCGAAGAAATTGAACGTGCCAAAGCCCGTCTGGCGAGAGCTAAAGCCAAATTAGCTGAGTTAAAAGCTGGGACCCGCCCCGAAGATATCGAACAGGCAAAGGCACAGGTAGAGTCAGCGGGGGCAAGGGCAGAGCTGGCAAGGCAAAGACGCGATCGCTTTGAGACGTTATATCAAGAAGGAGCGGTTAGCCAAGACCGCTACGACGAAGCGGTGACGGAGTGGCAACAAGCTCGTTCGGCTTTGGAAGAAGCATTGGAAAGCTTGCAAGAGTTGCGCAATGGACCACGTGCAGAAGAAGTTGCTAGAGCAGAAGCTGATGTATACGAGGCACAACAAGATTTATTGGAGTTGCAGCGCGGACCCCGCTCGGAAGATATTGCCCGTGTCAGGGCGGAAGTGGCAGAAAGTAAGTGGCGCATGCGAGAAATTGAAGAACGGTTCCAAGATACGTTGGTACGCGCGCCGTTTTCTGGGATTGTGACCCAGCGGTATGCGGATGAGGGAGCGTTTGTGACGCCCACCACGTCGGCTTCTGCCACCGCTTCGGCGACTTCTACCTCGATTGTCGCGATCGCGGAAGGCTTGGAAGTGTTAGCGGAAGTACCGGAAGTGGATATTGGTCGCATCAAACCCAACCAGCAGGTATCGGTGGTGGCGGATGCTTATCCCGATAAAACGTTTCGCGGCAAAGTACGTTTGATTGCGCCGGAAGCTATTGAAGAAGAAAATGTTACTTTATTTCAAGTGCGGGTGGCGTTGGAGACGGGATTGGATAAGTTGATGTCGGGGATGAATGTGAATTTGACCTTTCGGGGCGATCGCTTGAGCAATGCTATTGTCGTACCTACGGTGGCGGTGGTGACCTATCAGGGAGAAACCGGAGTTTTGGTATTGGATAAAGAAGAACAGGAACCGGAATTTCGTTCTGTAACTCTGGGGTCTACCATTGAAGACCAAATTCAGATTCTGGAAGGCGTCAAACCCACCGAACGGGTATTTGTGGATTTGCCGGAAGGAACAGACATCGACGAATTCTTGGAACAGGAGAACGAGAACCCGTCATGAACCTAGCAGAAAGCATTCAAATGGGGGTAAAAACCCTTCTCAGCCACCGCCTGCGCAGCAGTTTGACCATGCTGGGGATGATTATCGGCAATGCTTCGGTGATTGCCATGGTGGGGTTGGGTCAAGCGGCAAAAGACCTGGCACAGGAGGAATTTGAACAGTTGGGACCAAATGTTCTGTTTGTGGTTCCCGGCAACCGCGATACCCAGAATACCACATTTGATGTTCCCAAAACGTTGGTATGGGCGGATGCCAAAGCCATTGCCGAACAAGTTCCCACGGTGAAATCGGTAGCGCCACAATTGCAAAACCAACAGGTGCTCACGTATCGCAACAAAAATTTACAAACCTTGGTGGTGGGAACCACGCCGGCATTTACCGAAGTTCGCAGTTTTGATGTGGATAAGGGTCGTTTTATTACTGATTTTGATATTCGCCGCAGCGATCGCGTGGTCGTGTTAGGAGTAGATATAAGCGATCGCTTGTTTGGTAATGTAGACCCCATTGGCAAACGCATGCGTATCAAAGGGGTTTCCTTTCAAGTGGTTGGCGTGATGGAACCCAAGGGGTCGTTTTTGGGAACCAACCAAGACGACCGAGTGTTTGTTCCCTTGACCACCATGGAAAGTCAAATCACTGGCAAAACCTCTCCCTACGGTTTGCGTCTGTCTTGGATTTCGGTTTCGGCAAAGGATCGGGAAAGCATTCCCGCTGCCAAATTTCAAATGACCAATTTGCTACGCCTGCGCCATCAAATTGTCGGCAAAGATGATTTTACTATAGATACCCAGCGCGACATTCTGCAAATTGTGGGCAATATTACCAATGCTTTGACTTTGGTTTTAGCCGCGATCGCGAGTATTTCCCTAGTTGTAGGCGGCATTGGTATTATGAATATTATGCTGGTATCGGTGTCGGAACGCACCTCCGAAATTGGTTTGCGCAAAGCGATCGGTGCTTCCCAAGGAGATTTATTGCTCCAGTTTACCATTGAAGCGGTGATTCTTTCCATCACCGGTGGTTTTATTGGCACGTTGCTGGGGGTCGCTGGCATTTTTACCATTTCCATCGCCACGCCACTAACTGCTAGCATTTCTCCAGTTGCGATTGTGATTGCTACCAGTGTTTCTGGCGGTGTGGGTCTATTTTTTGGCGTGTTCCCGGCGCGGCAGGCTGCCAAACTCGACCCGATTGTGGCTTTACGGCGTGAGTAATGGAAATGGAGGTCAATTTGCCACGAACGCCCGTTTTGGTAAGTAATACCATTTCTGAAAAACAGTGATTTTCTGGGATTTTCCAATTTTCCTGGTAGGGGTTCTATCGTCTTGCGTCCCTACAAAAGTGCCCCGATTATTTATTGCATATTTTTTAGAAAATGGTATAAAGTCATTGCAATTGCCGCTATCTTTGCCAGCTATCCCACTTGATTCTGGTCATATAGAACGATAAAATTTAGGGGAACGATTCTACTTGCCATCATGGATCGTTTTTGATAGAAGCAAGTTTTTTTTCAGTAGTTTCCCGGAAAAAATAGCTTCACTTTTGTTAACCTTTTTGCCTTTCAAATTAAAGTTTCAGTAAAATCTCGTATTTCCCCCTAGACATTTCTAGGCTCCTCTGCAATCGTACGGAACAGTACAACTTGACCTTTTTGCAACCATGATAGCAACAACGAAACATCCCTTACATCCTTATTTGAAAGCAGATGCTACGGTTTATTGGCAGGAAGGCATTCCCTGTGTTCCCGTTCAACCTCTGAGCGAAGCGATCGCAGCCAACAGCTACTATTTTGGACATCCAGACTGGGCTTGGGGATATTTTGAGGCCTGCCACCGCGATGAAGCTTTCCAATCCCGCTGGCAATCGGCAATTGGCAATTGGGATGGCAAAATCGTCGTCGATGTAGGATGTGGTCCTGGCAATCTATATGCCGCCGTTGGCGGTTCCCCACAATTACTTGTCGGTATTGATATTTCCTTTGGGGGGCTGCAAATGGCCAAGAAATTGGGATATACGCCCTTACTGGCTGATGCTCAAAACTTGCCTTTGCTGTCTGAATTTGCCGATATTGTCACCATTAATGCTTCCTTGCATCACTGCGACGATATGGAAACAACGATGTTGGAAGCAGCACGCTTGGTTAAACCCGGTGGAAAATTGATTACCGACCACGACCCGCAACGTTCGGCTTGGGATTTTCGCGGTATCGGTCGCTTGTTGTGGGATTTGCGCTTACCTTTGTATCGTTTTCTCCAACGCGGCGGTCACGCTAGCGATCGCGAACAAAATTGGGCGTTGGCGACAGAAGCTCATCACCGACCCGGCGACGGCATGAGCGTGGATTTTTACCATCGTCTTCTAGAACCGTTGGGATTTGCCGTCAAAGTTTATCCCCACAACCACACGGTAGGGGAAGAAGTATTTCAAGGCAATTACGGTCGTTCCGAGCGCAAATATCGCATTGGTCAGCGTTTGTCAGGCATTCAACCAGATTCACCAGAAGCTGCTTTATCGCTGATGTCCGTAGCGACGAAAACTGTAAATTCTAATTCTTAATCTCCTCTAGTTTGGCTTCTACCATGCTACGAACTACATCTAGCATTTTCTATGAAATCCGTACTGGCAAGCCCCGATCGTGCAAGCGGTTCAGAACCCCTTTTGTCCACCTTGTAAAGGAGGACGGTTCGGGTTATGTTTGTGGTTTAGCAATATCGGATTTCGTATTATATGAAATCCAGTTAATCACTGTTGAATGAAACTTCGATTTGAAATGCAGCAATGACAAACTTTTCTAAAGAATGCCTTTCACCAGAAGTAGGGTGGGCAATGCCCACCCTACAATTTCAAATGTGGTTTTATATGGCTACTTCTCCTACAGAAAATAGGCAGGAATAACATCCCGGAGATGCTAGAATGCCCTGATTATTCCTAAATCATGCAT
>NZ_LNDC01000190.1:7517-18488 GCF_001870905.1 Geitlerinema sp. PCC 9228 | reverse complement strand
GGAGACGGTTGGGGTTATGTTTGTGGTTTAGCAATATCGGATTGGGGAGGGGGAGTTGTATAGCTGAAATTGAGCTAATTCGATGGTTGATAATATTGTTTGTATATGTTAACAGCAAATGACGTAGGGTGGGCACTGCCCACCCTACTTTCCTTATTAGTAAATTTTATAAAAAAACTTACTCAGGGGTGAAATTCGTGGTAAATTCCTGCCACCGTTGGGCTTTCGACCCAGATAAGTCTAATGTGGGAAAGTCAACTGTATTTTGCGCGCGATAATACAGAATTTCCGTTGTCTCGGGTTCTCCCAAACCGTAAGCATCGACAATATCTTGAGCTAAACTACAACGAATGCGAAAGTCTCCCATGTCAATTTTTCCGTTGTTTGCTTGATAATTCCATTCCAATCCAACCACGGAGTTGCCCCTTCGTTGGTTGTCCAAACATTCATAATGGGTAATTTCAAACATTTTGGCGATGTGAATATCGTAGTGGCGGAGTCCGTTTCCCACAGGAACTGTGGTATCCTTGTCTGGGACGCTGAGATATGCGAGTATGTAGCCATCTTCCGAACTAATATAAGCTGCAATGTTGGTAATTGGAACTGTGGGGCGGGCGGTGGCAGGTTGGGCTATACTGGTTGCCAGTGCGATCGCGCTTAGAAACAGAAAAGCTAGAGAATGGGGGGTTTTCATGGTGGTATTTCCTAAGTTTGATTTGACAGGCGGTCACAGATTGTCCGCTTGTTCTCATTAAATACCATGTTTCCCAAATCGCGCGCAGATTGTAAAGCGTGAAGAAATATTGCTTTTCCTAAAAAATTTCATAGGGGAGCTATGGCTAATTCAAAAATATTGTGATTGAAAGAAAAATTAGGCAACATGCAACTTCTATTTTTTTACTCAATAAATTTCCCGTACCTAGGGGATGCCATGTAACAGAGCTAGTGTCTCTTTGACGGATGTATCGCCAAAGCAACAAGATACAAAATAAAAGAAAGTGCAGATGTGCCAGTACGCAGGGCATTGGCTTCGTTCCAGGCATCACGAGTCGCTTTCCAATCAGTGGGAAGTGCTTGCGGATTCCAAGATTCGGTGTAGTCATTTAAGGGCAAATTGACCTTAGCCGTAAAAATGATGATGCCACCCACATACAACGCACCTGCTGCTATAATAAGCCAAAAAGGTAGAGTGCGATCGCGCCGCCAGTTCGCTGCTAGGGCAAGCAAAGATACGGCACCACCACCAAAGAAAAAAGTAAAAAACATTGGGTGCCGTACATTTTCGTTAAACAGCGATTGAACGGTAGCATAAGTTTCCCCGTCTACCTCCAACATGGCTAGATTCACATTAAAGGTGTACGTCCAGAAAAATCCAGCCATAATGCCTGTGACAAATGCTGCTAGCGCCAGACTTCCCTGTTCCAAATAGATTCGTTTTCTCATCCGTTGCCTCCTTGCAATCCATTTTGTACGGCCATACAATCTACGAGGATATCAAGGTATATATAGCATCTCTCCACTGCTATACGCTAAGAGACAATCGATTCATTGGTTTTTTACTTACATACAAATAAAGAGGGCTTCTTAATAAAACTTAAACTATTCCCAAATCTTCACACATAGTTTCTATCAATTGTTCCTGCAATTTATCTGGCGTACAAATTGTCATTTGATATAAGTCAGTTAATGCTTTGATTTTGTCTCGGGGGATATCGGTAAGAACAACAATTGTATGACTTATATCCAATCCCATGTGGCGGGACATACGGGAATATTTATTTATATGATATTGGTAGTCTGTAGACTTAGACTCAATCCAAAAGAATATATTTTCTACATGAAAAATCAAGTCCAGCTCAAAGTCGTCACCATTATTTAGTATAATTTGTGGATTTAGTAAGTAATCAAATGTTAATTTTCGGTCGAATTGATTTTGTACTTCCGCGATCGCATTACGCACCTTAACCAGTACGTAGCGCTCCAACCATTGGCCAGCAAAAAAATTCTGTGCGCGGGGTTCCGTAGTTGTTTTCGCTTTAATCAAATACGTAGGGGATTTAAAATAAATATATTCTTCCAAAAAAGCGATTTCATGCAGTCGCGTACAAAACTGGCATATATCACTTATATCTTGCTGGGAATAATCTTTAATGGAAAGAGAAAAAGAAGCACCGTGCTGCATACAACGTTTGATTTTTGCTAGAATCTTCTCCAGAGCCACATAATGGTTGCCTAAAAACTCTGCCAGTGAATTAATTACAGTATCTGCTTCACTTTCTTGTGGTACGGTTTTAATCTGGATTCCTTTAGAATCCAAAAATTCTCTAATAACGTCTCTTTGAATAAATTCTGGTTTTAATATAGATGAAAATGTTGAGCGATCGCTCATTTCTATTGTGGAAGAGGAGATAAGTTGGCTTAATGAATAATTTGAGTTGCTAAAAATGTCAGTAGAATGCTGGAAATCGTTTTGTATGCGCTCATATAGCGATCTTGAGTTATGATTTTTGGTTGTATTAGCGTTTTCTAATGCATTGGCAATACGTTCCAAAGCATTAGCAATTCTCTTCAACACTTCATGGTTGTCGTCACTCATACATTCACCTGGAATACGGTACCTGATTAAATCTAGAATTACTGCTCCTATTGAGCCAAACAGGAATTTCTATCCACACTACATGCCTTTGGGCAAACACTCCTTGAAAAGTATTTAGAAACGGGTCGAGGAAAATCTACTGAAAGATTTAGCTATCATAGCTTTCAGACCATTCATTTTATCTCATACCAAATCCGATTCTCTCAACCACAAACGTAACCCGAACCGTCCCCCTTTACAATGGGGACTACAGGGGGTTCTAACCTGGTTTTATTATCGGGTTTTACCAGGACGGATTTGTCTCATACCGAATCCGATGCGTACAAACCACGAAAATTTTGTAGGGTCAATTCGCGAATCGACCCGATACCAGGGAATTTCCATGGATAAAATAGCGAGTCTGTTTGAGATGGATTTGGTACCAAACAGCTTTTTTAACGAGTAGAAATCATGATATAGATTCCTATACGAGCTACGTTTATTTTACCCTCGTAGAGAATTCTAATTGAGCGGGGCTTTCATTTGTTGACACTCCGCGCTCTCAAGTTTATAACTAAATGGAATCGGGTGGGCAGTGCCCACCCTACGACTACATTTTACTTTGCGTCTTGCTGCGCTCTCAAGTTTATAACTAAATGGAATCGGGTGGGCAGTGCCCACCCTACGACTACATTTTACTTTGCGTCTTGCTGGTACTTACGCACGATCGCTCTTTGTAAAGCAAGAATTGCCGGATTCACTTCTACATACTTCCGCTGGGGATTGGCATCGTAGGTTTTTTGTTCGCTGGCTACCATTTCTCGGTCTTGGGCTAAAAACTTCTCAAAGAGAAAACGCCGTATTAGCGGTGCCAACCATTTGCCAAATTTGCTGACTACCCACTTCGGTAAGGGCAATCGTAAAAATAAATAACTGAAAGAACGGGTATCTCGCCAATTTCTAGGACACCGCAACAGATACAACGAAGAAAGACCTTCCAGGGAACTGCGGTAGTGCGGGTATTGATATTCAAGCGTGATGGTACGTGTGGTGACTTCGTTGGCACTTGCGCTCAATCCCAACAGTTTGGGCATCAGCCCTTTGTAAGACACTTGGTAATCTGCGGAAACGCCGTTTTCTGTTTCCTGTAGCGATAATAATTTGGGGTTAAACCAGCCCTGCAAGTCTTTGTGGAGAAACCCGTGAAACACATCCATGGTGTTTTCGTTGCATATGGAAAAGTGAGCGGGGAAGTGGCTGGGAATGGGCACGCACAACAGACTTGGGTCGTCGTATTCTTTTATGTGAGGCAGTTCGCTCTGGCTGGCGAGGTTTGGGTCGCCGGGAAATATCCAAATCAGCCCGTACTGTTCCTGCACTGGATAGCTGCGCGCTTGGGCACAGGGAAGTTTTTGTTCTGGGGGAAAATAGGGTATGTTGACGCATTCGCCATCGCCGTTAAATTCCCAACCGTGGTAGCGGCAAACTAGATTTTTGCCGTTGACTTCTCCTTTGTGTAAGGCAACACCTTTGTGCGGGCAGGCATCTTCCAATGCATGTATGGTACCATCTATGTCGCGATACAAGGCGATCGCTTCTTGCCAAAGGGTGACTGCATGAACTTCACCCGGTTTGAGCGTAGATGCCCATTCCACGGGATACCAATAATTGGGATTGATACCCACCTGGCGAACTGTATTTTGCAGTTGTTGGCTCGTCAGCTTGGCAGCCGATTCCATAACCACTTCCGCTTTTGAGTTGAAAATGATTCTTTAGCTATTATACAGCAAGTATGGGAGCGTGGGTGCGTGGGTGCGTGGGAGCGTGGGTGCGTGGGAGCATGGGGGAAACGTGAGTAATTATATCTTTCTAGTCCCCCCATCTCCACATCTCTCCATTGATTGAATTTAAGTAGGAACGGGTTCTCCTGGGCGTAGTTTAGCCCATTTGCCGGCTTCTTCTAGAAAGCTTTCGCAACCGACCACATCCCATTCCATTTCAATATGGTCTTCTTGCGGGCGAATGTTGACGTTGATGCTGGGTTGTACTGGTTCAAATGTGGGATTGTCGGTTAAATGGGGTTGTTGGTGTTGCGTTTCTACGGCGTGGTAGGTGACGCAACGATCGACGTAATGGCAATTTACACAAATACACATAACAGTCACCTTTTATAATAAGGATTCCTAAAACCAGATAGAAACTTCCCCAACAGCGCAAAACCTGTCTGGGGTACTATCCTCTTCAGGCGTCTTTCTGTTAATTTAGCTTAGGCAATGCCTTCCTGGCAGAACGCGATCGCAATTTTTTCCTATCATATGTCTCCAAAATCCCCCTCTCCCCTGTCTTCGCAAAATTGGCCGTTCGATTTGACAGATTTGCCAAAACCTGCCTATTTGGTAGGCGGGGCAGTGCGAGATGCTTGGCTGCAAAGGTCGGTGGCACATTTGGATTTGGATTTTGTCTTGCCCCAGCAGGCGGTAAAAACGGCGCGCCAGATTGCCAATCGCTACGGTGGTGGCTATGTATTGCTGGATGCGGAACGTCAAATTGCTCGGGTGGTGTTTGACCGCGCTACGGTGGATTTTGCCGCTCAGGAAGGGCAAACGCTGACAGAAGACTTGCAACGACGGGATTTTACCATAAATGCGATCGCTTACGACCCCCACCACCAAACCACTATCGACCCGCTTCAGGGGCAGCAAGACCTGCAAAAACAGGTGGTGCGCATGGTTTCCCCCAAAAATCTCGAAAGCGACCCGTTACGCTTGCTCAGGGCGTACAGACAGGCGGCTCAGCTCGATTTTTCTATTGACCCCACCACCCAAAAGACGATTCAAGAGTTGGCATCCCTCATTGCCCGGGTAGCGGCGGAACGGGTACGAACGGAGATAAGCTATATTTTAGAAACCAGCCATGGTGCTTTTTGGTTGCAGCAAGCTTGGCAGGATGGGGTACTTTCGGTTTGGTTTCCCAGTTGCGATGCTGGTAGTTTTCAACTCATGGCAGGTTGCGATCGCGCTTTCGATACAATTATTTCAGAATATGGAGAATTTCGCCCACTCACCGACCAGCTACAGCAACCATTGCGTTCCACCCTCCCCACCACCTGGCTGATGCTGGCAAAATTATTCTGTTTGCTAGATAGCGACCCAGAAACCGCCACCAAGCAACTATTGGATCTCAAATATAGCAATATCGAACAAAAAAACGCGATCGCGCTGAAAAACACCTTTCCCCAACTCGCATCGACAGAAGCCATAGAACAGCAAACCATCCGCGATTGGTTCTTTCTATACAAAACCGTCGGCGAGGCATTTGCTTCTTTGGTGGTATTAGCATGGGCAAATAACGTACCCATCACCGCCCTAGAACCCCCCATTCGCCGCTATCTCGACCCGGAAAATCCCGTTGCCCATCCCCAGCCTATCCTATCGGGAGAAGATTTCATCCACGAATTGCAGTTTCCCAAAGGACCGGAAATTGGTCGTTGGTTACAGGAGGTGCAAATTGCCCGGGCTGAGGGGAAAGTTAACAATCGCGAACAGGCGTTGGCGTGGGTGGCGCGGCAGGTGAGTGGGTGATGGGGCGTACCGAGCGTGGGGGTGTGGTAGAGGGATATTTTTTAGAATACTACTAATATATTGGTGTGGTTCGATATGATTTTGATAGCTATGGGTAAAAATTTTGTTGTGGCGATCGCTTCTCTGTTTCCGATTTCCAGGAAAAGTTAGTGGTTCGATCGCAGATAGCCAATTTGGCAATCGTTTCCATTCAAAACTTAATATAGCGTTCGGTGTGGAGGGCAGGAATCTTGGATGAACTTAGAACTGGATTGGAATTGGCGACGGAAGAAGAACTTCAAGAAATTACGGGGATTCTTTTTCAACGTAGGTTCAATCCTCTCGATTACTTACAAGTCCCGGAAACCATGGAAATTTGCAGTCAAACCAGGCAAGTTTGGCTGGATTTGGTGGAAAAACGGTTTCGTTTTTTGGCGGCGGATGGGTTTTCCGTGCTCGCTCGGCGCACGCATAAAATTACTTACCGGCAAACGCTGTTACAAGTTTGCAAATATTTGCGTATTTCTTGCGAAAGCACCCTTTCCACCATCGATTTAGAAGCAGAAATCTTTTTAAATATCTTGGAAAAATGCTGGCATCGCCTGCCGAAAGCCGACCGATACAAGCTAACATTGCGGGTACAGCGATCGCTTGCCCAGTCGAATATTAGCCATCCCTCGCCGGTGGCTTTTCAGAAAAATCCCCTCACGCTAATTTTAAAAGGCAGTAGTGCCATTGCTGTGAGTTCGGTGGTGCGTCCGCTGCTGCTAAAGGAAATTGCCCGGCAGTTTGCTTGGTATTGGGCAAAATATCAAATTGCGCGGGAAACGGTGGCGCGGGGCAGTTTGGCGGCTTCTGTTAAGTTTCAGGGATATGTGGCTATGCAAACAGCGCGTCGGGGGATGGCGGCGACGGCGGCTCGTTACGGAACGGTCAATACCATGTTAAGCTTTTTAGGACCGGCTCTGTGGACGTGGTTTTTTGCCGATTTGGGTTGGCGTGCGATCGCTACAGACTACGGTCGCATTATTCCCATTATCTTTGCTTTGGCACAAATCCGTCTGACTCGTCAAGAAGAAGCGTATCAAATGGCATAAGGGTTTGCTTTGGTAAATACAACTTCCTCACCAGAAGATCGCCAAGACCGCCTCTGGCAAGTAACGCGCTATGGGGTGGCCATTTTTTCATTTAGCCCGGTTGTGGGCGGATTGGGACTTTTGTGGGCAGCGATCGCAATTTGGCTTCGTCACGGGCGATCGTTATTGGCTTCTCGCGTCACCCAAGGATTGGCGGTGGTGGCGGTTTTGCAAATTCTTTCTACGATTTTTGCCGACAAACCGCTGCCCTCTTTTTGGGGGTTATTTAATTTTCTCCCTTTTTTCTTCTTATTCCCCGCTTTGGCAAAAATTCTCCATACGCCCCACCGGCTGCGACGAATTGCTCAAATTGTTCTAGTAGCGGCGATTCCCGTTGGTCTAATTGGCTGGGGGCAGATGTTGTGGGGATGGCACGGTCACTGGGAACTGACAATTTTGGCAAATATTCCCATTGAAGAAGGGGGCAATCCCCCCGGTCGCATGTCATCGATTTTTATTTATGCCAATTTTTTAGCCTGCTATCTGTTGGTTCCCTTTGCGTTGGGGTTGGGATTGTGGCTGGAATCCTTGTGGCAGGTTCGCGCAAGCAAAGCAGGAGCTTGGTGGCAGCTTACTTGGCAAACGGCGGCTTTAACCATAATTGCGATCGCACTCTTTTTTACCCATTCCCGCAATGCTTGGGGGGTGGCAGGCTTGATGGTTTTGGTGTTTGCCATCTATGCTAGTTGGTATTGGATTGTTACTGCCATAGTGGCTGCCATGGGAGTGGTGTTGGGAGCGGCTTTTGCTCCTGCACCGGCAAATACCTGGTTCCGTTGGGTGGTACCTGCCTACATTTGGCAGCGGCTCAACGATCGCTTGTATGCCGATCGTCCGGTAGAATTGATGCGAACCACACAATGGCAGTTTGCTTGGGATATGATAAGCGATCGCTGGTGGTTGGGTTGGGGATTGCGCAGTTTCTCCCGTTTGTACGAGCAAAAAATGCAGGTTTGGTTAGGACATCCTCACAATTTACCATTGATGCTGGCTGCTGAAACTGGCATTCCCGCTGCTTTGCTGTTTTTGACGGTCGTGGGTTGGATATTTGCCCGGGGTGTATTATCCTTAACAAAGGGCATGGCAAAACAAAATTTCTATTATCCCGGCGATCGCTTGATGTTGTTTTCCTATCTGGTTGCTTTTGGGGGATGTACGTGTTTTCATCTTTTAGATGTTCCCCTATTCGACGTACAAATTAATATGTGGGGATGGTTGAGCTTGGCGGGAATTTGGGGATTGGTTGCCCCGAACGGCAGTACAAACCAACGCGCTTAACGCCCGCACATTCCGCAACTTCCAGACAAATCCTTGGTCTAATTTCCATCCCTATCTAGAATCAATACTGTAGGTTAGATACAACGCACGCACATTATCCAGCTTATGCAATTAGAAGCGATCGCCATTTCTCCGAAAACCCCAGATGCCACCAAAGGCGTGGTGGTGATGCTCCATGGTTGGGGCGCTAACGCCAAAGATTTGACCTCCCTGGTTCCTTCCTTGAACCTACCCGATTATAAATTTTTCTCCGTAGAAGCTCCCTTTGCCCATCCCCAAGTCCCCAACGGGAAAATGTGGTATAACTTAGAAGTGGAAGACCGCCAAGGTCTCGCCAGCAGCCAGAGAGCCTTAACCGATTGGTTGCAAGCCCTACCAGAAACCACCAACATTCCTTTTTCGCGCACTTGCTTGCTGGGGTTTTCCCAGGGTGGCGCTATGGCTTTAGATATCGGCGTTCGTTTTCCCCTGGCAGGCATTGTTTCTCTGAGCGGTTACTTACACGAGCAGCCCAAACCGCAAACCGACCGCATTCCTCCAATTTTCATGGCTCACGGTACCAACGACCCGGTGGTTCCCATTAACACTTCTTATCAAGCCCGGGAGACGTTGGAATCGCTGGGAAGTTCCATTGACTACCAAGAATTTGCCATGGGTCACGAAATTGCCTTGCCGGTTTTGGAAAGTGTCAAGAATTTTATCGAAAGATCGGTAGGACCGGCGCTGGGGTCGTAAAATATTATAGGTTAAGCGCTGGATCGAACAACAAAGCTGTCGAAGGTCAGTTTCATGGTAACTACAAGCATTTCCCAAAAACAAATCGCGGCAATGACCCCAGAAGATGTTGCCGAACTGGCAAAACGCCTGGAACTAGACGAATACGACAATCCATTTGCGGGGTTGGATGACTGGCATTTGCTCCGCGCGATCGCATTTCAACGTCCGGAATTGGTAACTCCCTACGTTCACCTACTGGACTTTGAAGCTTACGACGAAGCGTAATTTCCTATTTTTAGGATAGCAGCAATGCGCGATCGCGAAGCATCACCGCCAGAAAATCGCCATATTTTGGTAGGGGTAACAGGGGGGATTGCCGCTTACAAAGTTTGTCAAGTGGTTTCCGAACTCGCCAAAACCGGCGCTCAAGTAAAAACCATTTTGACAGAATCGGCGCAAGCTTTCATTACCCCCCTGACTTTATCCACCCTCTCCCGCCATCCGTGCTATACTGACAAAGACTTTTGGCAACCCGAACGTGGGCGACCCCTACACATCGAACTAGGCGAATGGGCGGATGTTTTCGTTATTGCCCCTCTCACTGCCAATACCCTAGCCAAACTGGTTGGAGGGATGGCTGATAATTTACTCACCAATACCGTCTTAGCTTCCCAGTGCCCAATTTTGCTCGCGCCAGCCATGAATACGCAAATGTGGCTGGCAAATCCCACCCAACGCAACTGGCAGCAAATTCAACCAGATAGCCGCTACCACAGCATCGGACCGGAAGCGGGGGTTTTGGCTTGCGATACCGTCGGCAACGGTCGCATGGCCGAACCTAATGCTATCTTGACTTATATCGAATCTTTGCTGCAGACCGGCGGCAAACAGGATTTAACCGGCAAACGAATTTTAATTAGCGCCGGCGGTACGCGAGAATATTTGGACCCGGTACGATTTTTAGGCAATCCCGCTACAGGCAAAATGGGGGCAGCTTTAGCGCAAGCAGCGATACACCGTGGCGCTGAAGTGACCCTGGTACACGGTCCTATGGATACGGACTTTTTGCAGGCATTTCCCACCGTAGAAGCTTGGGAAACCGTCAGTTCCCAACAAATGCACCAAAAATTGCTGGAAAAATTACCAACAGCCGATTGGGTGGTGATGTCGGCAGCCGTCGGTGACGTACGTCCGCAAAATTACGCTCGGGAAAAATTACCCAAGCGATCGCTTCCAGAGGCATTGCCCCTAACACCGATTGCCGATATTATAACCGATTTGTCCCAAAAACGGAAGCCCCACCAGCGTCTCATTGGATTTGCCGCGCAAACCGGCGACATTGTCACCCCAGCTTGGGAAAAATTGCAGAAAAAACAGCTCGATTTGGTAGTTGCCAATCCCATCGACCAAGAAAATACCGGTTTCGGCAGTCAAACCAACACTGCCATTTTGCTTGACAAACAAGGCAATCAAGAAACCATCCCCCTTTGCAGCAAGCTACAACTCGCTCACCGCATCTTCGATTGGGCCGTTGCTACCGCTGTTGCCGGCGAAAATTAACCCAAATCCTCATTTTTGCCGTTCCCTTAGTCAAATTTCCCCCAAAAACGCCTAATTTTCTCCATCAAAAAATATCAATCATTTTCCTATCAAAAAATCGCCGAAACGTTCAATACGAACAGCTAGAAACCTACAAAACAGAGTA